>CAMCUQ010000073.1 GCA_945878775.1 Chthonomonas calidirosea | reverse complement strand
TCTATCTCAATGACAGCGCGAACGCCACTCATGCGCTTGTAGAAGTAGATGCGCTCGGCTTCTCCCGGAATATACTCTTCGGGAATGTGCACCGTGATGGGGAGATCGATAGAAGGAAGAATATCCTCGGTGACCTCCTCCCCCTTCAGCTCCTGCACCGCCTGCGCCAAAAGTTGGCAATAGAGATCGAAGCCGACATTGACCAAGGCTCCATGCTGTTCTGCGCCAAGCAGGTTTCCAGCACCCCGAATCTCTAGGTCACGCATGGCGACTTTGAAGCCACTCCCCAACGCTGAGAACTCGCGCATGGCGGCAAGGCGCTTCTCCGCAACCTCCGAAAGTTTTTTGTCTTTTCTATAAAACAGATAGGAGTATGCCTGCCGGCTCGAACGTCCCACGCGCCCTCGTAGCTGATACAGTTGTGCGAGGCCTAGATGATCTGCATTATCGATTAGAATGGTGTTTGCGTTCGAGACATCGAGTCCGTTTTCGATGATCGTTGTGCAGAGTAAAATGTCGTTCTTATGATGATAGAATTCGAACATGACGCGCTCAAGTTCATCTTCCGACATTTGCCCATGCCCAACATCTATGCGTGCATCAGGAACCAATTTACGAAGGTGATCGGCGACATGATAGATACTCTCTACTCGGTTGTGAACAAAATATATCTGTCCATCACGCTCTATCTCTCGCAAAATGGCGTCACGGATGAGTTCGTCATCATATTCACGAACATAGGTAAGAACAGGAATACGCCCTTCGGGAGGGTCTTCAATCACGCTCATATCCCGCAAGCCAGAGAGGGACATGGAGAGAGTACGTGGTATTGGAGTCGCGGTGAGGGTCAGGACATCGACCTGCGTGCGAAGCTGTTTCAAACGCTCTTTGTGTTGTACCCCAAAGCGTTGCTCTTCGTCCACAATCACTAGTCCAAGGTTCGCAAATTTGAGGTCTTTGGAGAGAACTCGGTGGGTTCCTACCACCACATCAACGGTTCCATGAAGCAACCCCTGCACCGTCTCTTGCTGTTGTTGGCGGGTACGGAATCGGCTCAGTAGTTCGACACGCAACGGATATGCCGCGAATCGCTCGCTGAAGGTGGCGAGGTGCTGTGCTGCGAGAACGGTAGTGGGACACAGAACGGCGACTTGCTTGCCTGCGGCAACGACTTTGAACGCGGCACGAAGGGCGACTTCCGTCTTCCCAAACCCCACATCGCCACAGATGAGCCGATCCATGGGCTTATCGCCCTCCAAGTCTGCTTTCACATCCCGAATAGCACGCAATTGATCCGGCGTCTCTTCATAGGGAAACGCCTCTTCCATTTCATCCTGCCATGGGGTGTCTTCCCCAAATCCAAGCCGTGTTGCCGCTTGTCGCGCGGCGTAGAGTTGAATGAGTTCTCCTGCTATCTCACGTGCCTGCTCACGTACTTTTCGAGTGGTACGTTGCCACTCATTGCCTCCGATCTTGTTGATCGAGGGAGGGACTCCATCGGCTCCCACATAACGCTGAATGCGATCTATCTGGTCTGCGGGAATAAAGAGCCTATCGCCTCCCTGGTACTGCACCAGTAGATAGTCTCTCAGATTGCCCCCCGTGTTTCGCTTCACTAACCCTTGATAGACCCCAATACCATGATGGATATGCACCACATAATCGTTCTCTTTTAGATCGAGAACAGAGGAGATAGCGACACCGCCAGCAACCTTTCGGCGAGAGACGACGGGACGCGCACTGCCAAAGAGTTCGGCATCGGTGAGGAGATAGAGGCGCAAGTCCAACAGCGTGAAACCCGCTCGAAGTCGCCCGTCTAAGACATGGAGACCAGAGGCAAGCTTTCCAGAGCGTTCACGTGGTTGGACAGGAAGATTCAGCTCCGCGCATATCTCCCGCACGCGCTGAGGCTGATCGGAGACGAATAGAACACGGCAATCGTTTGCAAGCCACGTTCCCACCTCATCTGCCAGCATGGATAGCCGTCCTCGGTAAGAGGTGAGGATGGAGGCATAGAGGGGAATCTGTAGCGTTGTGGGAACCTCTTCCAACTCCCGTCCTAAGAGGGAGAAAAGGAGGTTGGAGCGCAAATTGATCTGTTCGAGGGCATCGCCTAACGCACAGGTGTTCGACTCCATATCCAGAGCTTCACCGCGTGCCCAGTGTCGTTCGCGAGAAGAGCGTACCTCTTCCGATAACCGCTGCCAATGTTCTCTGATCTGATGGGGTTCATCCCAGACTATGACGCCTGTTTTTGGAAGGTAGTCCAAAGCGGAGAAAGATTGAGGGACGAGATAGGGCATATATTGCTCTAGCCCGTCAAAGTAGACCTCTTGCTCAAGGCGAGACAGATCGACTTCAATTCTATCGGTGAGGCGAGCAATGGCTTCGCGTGCCTCTTTGCCCGTCTCTTTAAGTTCTGCGATGCGCCTCTGCGCGGTAGAGCGGATCGCCTTTATTGCACGGGACGCTCGCTCTGTAGTGAGGCGTAACTCACGCGCAGGGGCAATATCCACAAAGGCGTTTCGCCCTGTACTCCTCTGCGTTGAGATGTCAAAAGGTCGAATACTCTCTATCTCATCCCCAAACAGTTCGATCCGAACAGGAGCCTGTAGCGTGCTAGGGTAGATGTCCAGAATCCCTCCCCGTCGGCTAAACTCTCCGGGGCGTGTGACGGTATTTGCGGATTCATAGCCCATTTCCACGAGATTCTTCACGACGGCGGTGAGGTCTACGCTGCTATTGGCTTCGAGGGTGATCTGGTAAGGCAAGAGGTCTTCGGGAGGAGAGGTGCGTTGTAGGGTCGCTTCTAGGGTTCCTATGACGATATGGGGCTTGTCTTGCGCGAGTAGAAAGAGGGCTTGGATACGCTCCCCAATGACACGAAAATCGGTAATGTCACCTGTAAGAAAGAGGCTTAATCCAGCAGGTAAAACAGTAACACGGTCTTCGGGAACCCCAAAACGGATAAGATCGTCCCAAAGTCGTTGCGCCTGTTCCTGCTGATAGGTGAGAATGAAAAGGGGGCGTTGGAGACGTTCAAAGAGGCGTGACAATACAAAGCCCTTCGCGGAGCCGTTCAACCCGTCGATGCGGGTGTGGGTCGGTTCGCTAGACGCTTGAAGTTTCTGAATTAGTTCCTCGAACTGCGACAGGGAATCGAGCCACTGAGGCAGGTCGTTGAGTCTCATTGCGGTAGTGCCTTTAGTCCTAACTTGTGGAAACACACCCTTTTATTATACCTGAAAACCGATAACGGATTAGGCACTCTTTGGCTGTACACCCAGAAAGGGAGGCGCTTCTGCACTTCACTTCACAATAGTTCTTCTTTTTCTTGCGAACGGTTTCCTTTTCTGTCGAAATGCGCCTATACTTTCTCGTGTTCTTTGCGAAAGGACACTATTCGTACACTCTAGGATGCTCGTCCCTCCTGTGATAACCACCTCCCAAAAATCTACTCCGAACCCGATGCGCCTCCGAGTCGTACTGATCGCGCTCTCTGGTGTGTTGCCTCTTGCCCTCTTTGTCCAGTGGAGCGATATGCGCGTCGGTGGCACAATGACAGCGGGACCCTTTCCTCCTCTTGCTGCCTGCCTACAATGGACTCTGCTGCTTGTTATCACCTCTCTTATCCAGCGTCTTTTCCACATCCCCCCCCTCCTTTCCAAAGGGGAACTCTTGCTGATACTAGCGGTCTGGATGACGGCAAACATGGTTGCGGGGCGAGGACTCGTTCACCCTCTCCTCACCTCATTGGTGGGTTCCACCTACTATGCACGGGGCGCAATGGTGAAGTCAGAACTCGCGACAAACCTCCCAGATTGGCTTGCGGTAACAGATAAAGCCGCCGTTCGCCAGTTTTTTGAAGGCTCTCATTTTCCGGTTCCTTGGGAATTATGGGCGCGTCCTCTTTTCACTTGGGTACTCTTTTTTGTGCCGTTTCTCACCGCAAATATATGCCTTATCGCGCTCTTCGAGCGAGTTTGGGTACGCCAAGAGCGCCTCTCCTTCCCTCTTGTTGCCTTGCCACTCTCGTTGTGGAGACAGGAGACACCCGTTGAGGGAAAACTCTTTCGCGTCACACTCGCTTTTGGAATGGCGGTCCCCTTGCTTCTGCACGGGTTTGGAGTGATTCATGCCTATCTGCCCGGCGTACCCTGTATCCCTTTCTTCAATGATGTCTCGGATAGGGTCGCTACTCCTCCCTGGGATTCCCTGCGCCCGCTCTACATCAATTTCTACCCGCTTTTAGTGGGCTTGACTTTTCTGGCTCCCACGGATGTCACCTTTAGCCTCTGGTTCTTTTTGATACTCAACAAAATAGAGATGCTCACGATGGCGGTCATGGGTTGGAACGACGGGGCTTCTGGCAACTTGACCGCTATGCCTCCCTATGTGGAAGAGCAGTCTGCGGGGGCTTTCTTAGCCCTCGCCATAGTACTCGTGTGGAATGCACGGCATCATTTGCGGGAGGCACTTGTTCAGAGGCAGGAACGCCGTACCTATCAAGTATTTGCAGTCCTCTTTGTGGTGAGCATTGTGGGAGTGCTTTTCTGGTGCGTCCAAACAGGTCTGCCGCTTTGGTTTAGCATGGGGTTTTTCGGGTTTTACTTTGCGGTGGCACTGGTGCTATCGAGGCTCATGGCAGAAGGGGGCGTCTCTTGGATTCTCGCGCCCATCCTTCCCGACAAGCTGATCCTGAGCCTCACGGGTTCCAATGCCCTCAATCACCTTGCTCTCAGCCGTCTCACGCTACAAGTACAACACTTGCGGGACACCCGCCAGATGCTTGCCCCTGCGGTCATGCAAGGGGGGAAAGTGCGAGATACCGTTGGGGCGTCGCTGGGAGGGTTCTACGGGCTTGTGCTTGTGGGAGTCTTCCTCAGTATCGGCATAGGTGTTGTGTCTGCCCTACAGCACTTCTATTGGTATGGGGCATTGACTCTGGCTCCCAATAGCGATGGGCTGATGATGACCGCGAATGTGATTCCCACAACCGCCGTGAATCAGGTCTCCATGCGCTTCTTGACGCCCACCCATCCCACTCCGAGTGCAGGCGTTGCCGTACTAGCAGGTATGGGGATCACGTGGGGGCTTTCCGCACTACGACAACGGTACATTGGTTGGGTGCTCAGCCCCCTCGGTTATGCCCTCACTGGGACCCTACAGGTGGGCTATGCAAATAAAATGCTCTGCTCCATCTTCCTCGGTTGGGCATTCAAGTGCCTCGTTCTGCGCTTTGGTGGAGTACAAGGCTTTCGCATTTTGCGGGGCGTTGCTTTAGGGCTGATTCTGGGCGATCTGTTGCTTGGGGGTATCCTCAAACTTCTGGACGCCCTCTTGGGTCCTAGCGGCTACGCCATCTTCTAATATCGGGGAACGAAAACGGTGCAATCTCAACGCGTTCCCCACCACCGAGAGATCACTGAATGCCATTGCAAGCGAGGCTATCATGGGAGAGAGAAGCCAACCCGTGAACGGATAGAGAACTCCTGCCGCAATCGGAATCCCTAGCACATTATAGGCGAAAGCGAAGAAGAGATTCTGCCGAATGTTCTGCATCACAGCATGGGATAGCGCGATGCCATCCACCAGCCCATTCAGGTCACTTCGCAGTAGAGCCACATCAGCGGTCTCTAGGGCAATGTCGGTTCCTGTTCCCATAGCAACCCCAATATTTGCTTGTGCTAGCGCGGGCGCGTCGTTGATGCCATCCCCCACCATCATCACCTTGCCCTCTGCTTGCAGGCGTCGGACAATGTTTGCCTTCTGTTCGGGAAGCACCTCCGCGATAACCTCTTCAATCCCTGCCTCACGCGCAATCGCCTCTGCGGTGAGCTTCTGGTCTCCAGAGAGCATTATTAGGCGCAAACCCTGCGCCTTTAGGCGACGAAGGGCAATGGGTGTGGAGGGGCGAAGCGTGTCCGCCACTCCCAATATCCCCACAAACTCCCCTTCAACGGCTATAGCAAGAGGTGTCTTGCCCTCACTTGCCCACTCGGTCGCGGTTTTCAAAGCCGATTCTGGTACAGTCACGCTCTGCGCTCTCAAAAACGCAAGACTTCCCAGAGCTACGCGTTGTGTTCCCACTGTAGCCACGACTCCCTGCCCCGTCACCGCCTCAAACTGCGAAGCACGCTCAAAACCAAGATTGCGCTCTTTTGCCGCGTTCACAACAGCATGGGCAAGCGGATGTTCGCTGTTTTGTTCGGTGGAGCCAGCGAGATGCAGTACGGTATCCTCTGTCCAACCTGCTTGAACCTCTATATTGGTCAACCGTGGTTTGCCATGTGTCAGGGTTCCGGTCTTGTCCAAAACAATGATCTTGACTTCATGCATTCTCTCCAGCACTTCTGCATCTTTGATCAGTATGCCCAACTGTGCCCCGCGTCCCGTGCCCACCATGATGGCGGTAGGAGTCGCTAAGCCCAACGCACAAGGGCAGGCGATAATCAGCACAGAAATGGACTGGATGAGCGCAAAGGAAAAGCGGGGTTCGGGAGCCAGAAGATACCAAGTCACGAAGGTGACAACCGCGATTATCAGGACGATGGGAACGAAATAGCGTGTCACCTGATCGGCAAGCCTCTGCACCGGAGCGCGAGAGCCCTGTGCCTTCTCTACTAGCCGCGCGATCTGTGCGAGAGCGGTGTTTTTGCCCACACGTTTTGCCTCAAAGAGCAGAGTACCGTTCTGATTCTGGGTTCCTCCCATCACCTTTGCGCCCTGTAGCTTCTGCACAGGGAGGCTCTCACCGGTTAGCATACTCTCATCAACCCAAGAATCGCCCTCCAACACCACACCATCCACCGGAATCTTCTCACCGGGGCGCACGCGCAGTCTATTCCCAACGCTCACCTTTGCAACAGGAACCTCTTCTTCTATGCCGTTATGTACAAGGTGTGCCGTGGGAGGTTGCAAAGAGACGAGTTGCTCAATGGCGGTACGTGTGCGTCGTTTTGCTCGCCTCTCCATGAGATTCCCCAAAAGCACCAGTGTAATGATAACGGTGACGGTCTCAAAATAGGCTCCGTGCATTCCGTGCTGATGAAACCATGCGGGGAAGATCATAAAGACCGCAGAATAGAGATATGCCGACAGTGTACCAATAACGATCAATACGTTCATATCGCTATCTCGTTGGCGGAGGGCAGCATAGGCTCCCTTGAAGAAGGGGAAGCCACATATAAAAAGCACAGCAGAGGTTGCAATCAGCTGGAAAGCCATGTTTCCACCAACAGGCATATGCATGCTATAGTGGCTAGACATTTCTTGAATGAAGAGGGGAAGTGTCAATACAAACGCAACGAGAAACCTCTTTGCAAGCTGCTTCTCTTCAAGGCTAAAGCGTGAAGGTGACTGCGCCTCGCCCTCTGCCTTCTCTTGAGGAAAAGTGCCCTGAAAACCTGCCGTGTCGAGGGCGTCCAACATCGCCTCGGTATGTGCCGTGAGAGGATCATAGGTGATGGTGGCGTGTTCTGCCAAAAGATTGACTTCCGCTTTTGTGATGCCCGGCACTCTGAGAAGTGCTTTCTCTACGCGCCCCACGCAGGCGGCACACTCCATTCCCTGCACATTCAGTTCGCAGATTTCCAGCGTGGCTTGTGGTGCATTTGGCTCCTTTACGGTGCTAGTCTGCTGTTTTGGAACTCCCCAAAAGAACCACGCCAGAAACGCAATGGCTCCGGCTCCCAATCCAATGACGATTATGGTCTCCATCTTGCTTGCCCCCCTTATCGGGCGTACTTGTACATCAAATCCATGAGTTCTTGATAGGTGCGCTCTGTGCGCTCGGCGTCCCCTTGTTGCACCGCCTCTGTAACACAGCACTTGAGGTGATCCCGTAAAATGATCTTCCCGACTCCGCGCAAAGCCTCGTGTATCGACGCGATCTGAATGAGAACATCGACACAGTAAGACTCTTCCTCCACCATGCGCCGAATCCCCTTCACTTGTCCCTCAATACGGTTCAGCCTTTTGAAAACATCCGCTTGCTCTTCCCCTTGAATAGGCATCCTATTTTCCTCCAATGTCAGTATACCCTATAGGGGTAAGGGGTATGCTCTAAAATTTACAAAAAAGAGTCACCTTCGTGAGAGAGGTGACTCCTCAGCAACAAAATACAAACCTGAGGGGCTAGCGCAAATGCCCCATCTTCCCGCTCTGGTAGTCTAGCATTGCCTGCTTGATCTCTTCTTCTGTGTTCATGACGAAGGGACCGTATCCTGCTATCGGCTCCTCAATCGGCTCTCCACTTAGAACAAGAACCTTCGAATCCTGGTGTGCCGTAATGCTAAAATGCTCTCCAGAACGGTCGAAAAGTGCCAACTCAGAGGCATGCACCACATCAGAACCGTTTAGAGTGATCTCGCCATGCAGGACAACAACGATCAGGTTATCGCCCTCGGAAACCGCTAAATCCGCCTGCGCTCCTGCATTCAGGCGAACATCCCACAGATTCAGAGGGGTAAACGTCTTTGCAGGACCCTTTGCCTCCCCCAATGCCCCCGCGATGACCCGCACAGTCCCCGCGCCATCTGCCACCTCTACCACAGGGATCGTCTCTTTCAAGAGAGTCTGATAGCGGGGAGGCGTCATCTTATCTTTGGCGGGAAGGTTCACCCATAGCTGTACCATCTCAACCGTGCCACCCTGCTCCGTAAACGCTTGAGAATATTTCTCCTCATGCACGACTCCAGAAGCGGCGGTCATCCACTGCACGTCACCCGCGCTGATCTGCCCAAAGCTCCCCGCCGAATCTCGATGCTCCAATTCACCGGCATAGACGATAGTGACAGTCTCAAAGCCTCTATGTGGATGCTCATCGACACCTCGTGGCTTGAGAGAGGGCACGATCTCCGTGGGACCCCCATGATCCAGAAGCAAGAAGGGGCTAACTGTCGCCCCGTTACGGTGATACGACAGCATTGTGCGAACATGAAACCCATCTCCAACCCAGTGTGGTGCGGGGCTTTTAAGAACTTGAAGGGGTCTCTTCAGGCTACTTGCCAGTACATTGATCATCTTGTCATCCTTACCAGAATCCGTGGGGTTGCCCAATTGCAACCAATAGATACTGGTACGTAATCCAAAGACCAAAGTTCCTTTTTGCTAGCCCTATTCCGGTTTGCGCTTCGGTTGATAGGGGACATGAAGCATTTCAGCAGCCTTCCGCTTTACCGCCTCTCCCCGCCTATCATACCGCGCCGTCGTCGTCACATTTGCGTGTCCTGCCAGCTTCTGCACTGTTACAATATCGGCTCCCCGATCCAGTAGGTCACCCACAAAAGTGCGCCGAAAATCGTGTGGGCTAAACGAAGCGAGATGTGCCTGCTCTCCACGACGCTTTAGCATATTGTAGATCGCCTGCGTCGTCATTTGATCCTGCCAGAACCGTCCCCCACGCCGCGCCGGATAGAAGAGTGCGCCTTCATCTAAACCGCGCACAAGTAGCCAGTCCTCTAATGCCGACTTTGCGCCTCCCACCACAGGAACCAAACGTTGGCGATTGCGTTTGCCTTGCACCTTCAGAGTCTCGGCGGTGCGGTCATAATCTCCAAACTTCAAGCTCACGACCTCTGCACGGCGCAAGCCTGCCCCATAAAGCAACCCGATGAGTGCCGCATCACGTGCGCCCAGAGGAGATTCCTCTTGCTGACAGGCATGCATAAGAGCCACAATCTCCCCCGGAGAAAGCGAACGCCCTGCCGGTAGCGTCTCTCCCAAAACGCTACCCACATCGACCGCTTTTTGGTACTCTTCTGCCGACATCAATCCCAATTTCCAAGCCGTTTTGAGAGTTCCCCGCAGCGCCGACAGCATTTTGTTGACGGTTGCGGGGCGGTACTGAGTCGCAAGCTGCCCTTTTAAGGCAGCAGTGTGGGGAAAACGGAGTTGTACCCAAGGAAGCGAGAAGAGGTCACAACGCCCCTCAGAGAGAGCCTCTGCAATCCTCTCCAAAGCCTCCCGCATCGTTCGGCGCGAGCCTTCGGAGAGTCCTGCCAAATAGACCACTGCCGGGTTTTCCGACAGAGCAGGAGTTAGGAGAGGAGAGGGAAGAGACAGGAACTCTCCCGAATAGAGGGGAACCAAAGCCTCGAAATCGCTACCCATGGGAGCTATCGGGGAAGGGGTCTGTGGCGGTCATGCGACGAATACGCTCCACAAAAGCGGTGTCATACGGGCTGAGAGTTCCTGCATGGCGATAGTGTTCAAGTGCTTGTCGTTCAAAGCCCAACCGCGCATAGAGGTCTCCCAAGAGGCATTGATAGGAGGCGTTGTCTGGCTGAAGCAGAACCGCCCTCTGTAGGGCATTCGTTGCCTCATGTAAACGACTTGTCTGAAGGCAAAGCACTCCTAAGCGCATCGCGTAATACGCATCCTGTGGCGCAATAAGGACTGCATTCTGAACCGCCAAAATCGCTTCATGGAGCTGTCCCAGCCGCGCATAGCAGTCGCCAAGCCAGAGGTGAAACACCTGATTCTCTGGCTCAATTCGGCAGGCGTGCTGAAACTCTCGTAGCGCGTGCTGCTCAAAGCCCATTACAGAGTAACAATCGCCCAAACGATAATGATAGTAGGCATTGCCGGGGGCAGCCTCCACCGCCATGAGGTAACGCATGAGTGCTATCTGAAACCGACCCTGCCTCCGGTAAAACTCGGCACGGTTGAAATAGGTTGCAGAACGACTTGGGTTCACCTTCATGGTACGCCGTCGAACAGCTTTCTTGGGTATCGCTGTCTCGGAAGATTCGGAAGCCTCCACTCTCTTCGCCTCACTCTCTTTCCTAATACTAACTTTCAGTATACCCTGAGAAGCCCTGCCATAACCGTACCGTGTTCGGAAAACTCTGCCTCTGCCCCCAAATGGGGTTCCACTCCACTGCAAGGGAGAATGAGGGCTGATATTTCCTTCCAATTTAGGGTATCCTATACGCCATGACACATCGAAACTCCACCGAAAATATCGACATTACCACGCTTCCCAATGGTATCCGAGTCGTCTCCGAAACCGTACCCTATGTGCAGACGGTTGCGCTGGGCATCTGGGCAGGAACAGGCTCTCGTGACGAAACGAACCCTTTGAGAGGTATCTCCCACTATATTGAGCATATGCTCTTTAAGGGAACCCCAAGGCGCACTGCACGCGAGATCGCAGACGCCATCGAATCCAGAGGGGGGCATCTTAACGCTTTCACCGGCAAAGAGACCACCTGCTACGAGGCAAGAGTCCTTGCAGAGGACACTCCCCTCGCACTTGATGTGCTATGTGATATGTTCCGAAACTCGCTCTTTGACCCTGAAGAGATGGAGAGAGAGAAGCGCGTCGTCATTGAAGAGATCAAGATGTATGAGGATACACCCGAAGAGCATGTCCATGAACTCTTTGAGCAGACCCTCTGGACATCTCATCCTCTTGGCAAGTCCATCATTGGAACGGAAAAAACTGTCGCTTCTTTTCAACAAGAAGACCTCCGTAATTATATGCAGACCAACTATTGCCCAGACAGAATCCTTGTCGTCGCGGTGGGAAACCTAGCACATGAGGACCTTGTTCGGCTTGTGGAAAAGGCTCTCGGAGACATGGAGGGCAAAGCACCCAAAAGGAGCCTCAAGCCCGTTCGGTCTTCTGGAAAAAGTAAGCAACTTCGGAAGCGTGACACCGAACAGGTGCATTTTTGCGTTGGAACCACAGGCTATTCCAAGTTTCAGCCAGAACGGTTCTCCCTCTCCATTCTCAATAATGTGCTTGGTGGCAATATGAGTTCGAGGCTTTTCCAAGAGATACGCGAAAAACGTGGGCTTGCCTACTCCATTGGCTCCTACACACGCGCCTATCTCGACGGCGGACACTTCTGCATCTATGGCGGAACTAGCCCAGATACCTATGCCCAAGTGAGAGAACTGATCCAAATAGAGTCGGAACGGGTTCTCCAAGAGGGGCTTACCGAGGATGAACTGACCAAAGCCAAAACCCAGATACGGGGCGCACTGGTATTGGGGCTAGAGGGAATGAGCTCGCGCATGAATCGCTATGCCGACTCTCTCCTCTCCTTCGAGCGCGTGATACCCATTGAGGAGGTGCTTAAGTCCTACGAAGCCGTCTCCCATGAGAGTATCGCCACCGTCGCCAAGAACGTCCTGAACCCAGAGGCACAAACTTTGACCGCCATCGGCTCCTTCCCACGCCAAGCCGGATAGTGGCACGCCCATGCCTCCCACACATACCCTCTACACTATTGGGCACTCGAATCATATGCAGGAGAGGTTTCTCTCTCTCCTGCGTGAGAGGGGGGTGCAGATACTCTGTGACACGCGCTCTCAGCCCTACTCCCGCTACGTTCCCCACTTCAACCCTCAAGCCCTAACGCCTGCTCTGGAAAGTGTGGAGATAGCCTACCTCTTTCTGGGGTTGGAATTGGGGGGACGCCCTCCAGAACCCGCATTTTACGATGAAATGGGGCGCGTTCTCTACGCCAAACTCGCGCAATCTCCGCGCTTTCTCGCGGGGCTAGCTCTCCTTCAAGAAAAGGCACAAGAACAAAGCACCGCCATCTTTTGTAGTGAGGAACACCCCTCTCATTGTCACCGTCGCCTGCTTATTGGGCGCGTTCTACACGAACAGGGCTGGAAGTTGGCTCATATTCGTGCAGACGGCAGGATTCAGACCGAGGAAGAGCTAATCCAAGAGGAGCAAGCAAAAAAGAACCCCGAAGGGCAACAGTCGCTCTTCGCACCGGAAGAGGTCAATGCATGGAGGTCTATACAATCGGTTTCACTCGCAAAACCGCAGAAGAGTTCTTCGGACTACTAAAAAAGGCGGGCATCCGCCGCCTGCTTGATGTGCGTCTCAACAACTCTTCCCAACTCGCTGCCTTCAGCAAAAAGGAGGACCTCCGTTTCTTTTTGCGAGAGTTATGTTCTGCCGAATACGTACATGAACCCCTGCTTGCGCCCACCCAAGAGATGCTCGATGCCTACAAAAAACGGGGTGGCGATTGGGACGACTATGAGATACTCTTTCGTGATCTGATGCAAGAGAGAGAGATCGAAAAAAACATCTCACCCGAACTCTTCTCTGTGCCCACTGTCCTCCTTTGTAGTGAAGCAACGGCGGAACATTGTCACCGCAGGCTTGTGCTGGAGTATCTCCAAGAACACTGGAACACGCTGGAAGTCATTCATCTTTAAGAACTCTTCCTCTGGTAGGAGTGGGAATTATGCCCATATTGGAAATCATCTGTTTGGCAAACTCGAAGAAGCACTCTGGACGTTGTGTCGCAGGCATACGCACGGACGGCAAGGGCTGGATACGCCCCGTCTCTATTGCCCCGGAAGGGGTACTTGAGGAGAGGCACTATGTCATCAAGAACATAGGACCTGTCGCACCTTTACAGGTGGTTCGAATCCCCTTCGATAAGCCGCGTCCTCTACTACATCATCCAGAAGATTGGCTCATTCGCCCCGACTCATGGGAACAGAGTGCGCCAGAACTCTCGCAAGAGCAGATCACGCTTCTGAAACAAGCACTCACGGAGGGACCCGAATTGCTCGGCAATACCGCTGACCGCGTTCCCTATCCGCCCATTGGTGCGCCTCCGCTCGATGCCTCCCTCGCGCTCGTACAGCCAGAAAACCTCCGCATTGTGGTTAAAGAGGGCAAAAAGCCGGGTGATAGACGCTTGCGTGTCAATTTCGATCTCGCAGGAACCGCCTACAACCTCGCGCTAACCGATGTCCATTGGGAAGAAGTACTCAAAGAGAAGCCCTTTGGGGACTACTCGACTGCCGATCTCGATTATGATCCTGAGGCTCTCTTTCTGCTCACGATCAGCCTGTCTGAACCGTTTCAAGCAACTACGGGAGTCAATCACTGCTATAAGCTTGTCGCGGGCATTTTTGAGGCTCCCCACGCATGGGCAGCCACAGCCCAACAAACGGAGCCACTTGCCCCGCCGGAGCCACCTCCCGTGATCGAAGCCACGAAAGGGAGAGCCGCGAAACGCAAAACCCAAGTACTAGAGCCAGAGCCTACACCAGAACCAGAAACCCAACCGGAATCGGCTAGCTCTATTCGCGTTGCCGTCGTGGGGGCAGTGGGAAGGATGGGGCGTGAAGTCATTCGTGCCGTGCATGAGGCGCCTGGGCTTGAACTCGTCGCTGCTATCGATACCCAAAAAGAGGGACAGGATGCCGGAGAGTTGGCAGGTATTGGAACCTTGAATGTTTCCATTCAGACCGATCTTCAGTTCGCCTTAGAGTGGAGTGGGGCGGAAGTCTTGGTCGATTTTACTCTTCCAGATAGTGTCTTTGCCAATATTCTTATCGCCCTTGAGATGGGTGTCGCGCCGGTTGTCGGCACAACAGGACTCTCCACAGAACAGCTTGAAGAAATCGACTCTCTGGCACGTGATAAGGGGCTAGGAGTCTTCGTCGCCCCCAACTTTGCCATTGGGGCGGTGTTGATGATGGAGTTTGCGGCACAAGCCGCCAAGTATATGCCCGATGTTGAGATCATTGAGCTACATCATGAGAAGAAGATCGACTCTCCTTCCGGTACGGCGATACTCACCGCGCAAAAAATAGCCCAAGCGCGTGCCACTGCGCCCACCTCCCTCCCACATAATCCCATCGAGAAGGTTCCCGGCGCACGGGGGGCAACACTAGGCGAGGTTCCTATCCATAGCGTTCGCTTGCAGGGCTTTGTCGCCAGCCAGGAGGTCATCTTTGGAGGATTGGGGCAAACTCTCACCCTCCGCCATGACTCCCAAGACCGCAGTTCCTTCATGCCGGGGGTCGTCCTTGCCGCGCAGAGAGTCCGTCAGTTGGAAGGCTTAGTCATCGGGTTAGAGAAACTGCTTTTCTAGTTGACGTTTAGACAAGTGCTGAAGTCTTATTTGTCTTGTTTTTTGCCTTGTAGACGGTCTTGTATCTCGTCGCGGGGGTGACTTTCACTCCCTTTTGCCTCCCTTGCGAATAACCACGCGGTTGGGGCGGACGAGCCGGTGTACCCAA
>CAMCUQ010000072.1 GCA_945878775.1 Chthonomonas calidirosea | reverse complement strand
AAACGAATATCATTTTGGAGAACATCGCTTGCCCCAGTCCCCAAAGCGCGTGCATGACCTTGAACGCATGCCCTGGATAACGCTTTTTTATTGAGACGAGTACAATGTTATGAAAAATTCCCTCCACAGGAAGATTCATATCCGCCACTTCAGGAACGGTAAGTTTCAAGAGGGGCAGAAAGAGCCTCTCGGTCGCTTTTCCGAGCCAGGCGTCCTCCATGGGAGGGCGTCCCACGATAGTTGCCGGGTAAACAGGGTTCTTGCGGTGGGTTATGGCGGTGACGTGTAGCGCAGGATAGAGGTCTGCCAGTGAATAGTACCCTGTATGGTCACCAAATGGTCCCTCCATGCGAAGCTCAAGTGGGTCTATCTTACCCTCAATCACGATCTCTGCATCTTCGGGAACTTCCAAATCAACGGTTTTCGCCCTCACAAGATGCACAGGCTTTTTCCGAAGGAAGCCCGCAAAAAGCATCTCGTCAATACCAGGTGGCAACGGAGCCGTTGCCGCATACGTAATTGCAGGGTCTCCCCCCAAGACAATCGCGACATCTATCTTTTTGCGTTGCTCTGCACTGATTCGCGCATGTTCCGCACCCACTTTATGCATTTGCCAGTGCATGGCAGTGGTGCGTTTATCAAAAACCTGCACCCGATACATTCCAACATTCCGTTTCCCATTATTTGGGTCGTGGGTAAAGACGAGTGGAAGCGTGATGTACCGCCCTCCATCTTGGGGCCAACAGTGCAGAATCGGAAACTTGTCGAGGTCGATGTCCTCTCCAGTGAGTACCACCTCTTGACACCGCCCCTCCCCCTTATCATGGCGTGGAGGCATCTTCGCCAGCACCCCTAGCTTGGGGAGTAATTCTTTCATGGAGTTCACAAAGCCTTGTGGAACTTCAGGTTTAAGAAGGTCGGTGATCTCGGTGGCGATCTCCTCCATATCGGAGACCCCAAGTGCCATGCTCATCCTCTTGCGGGAACCAAACACATTAATGGCAAGCGGGATGTTCTTTCCCGTGGGTCGCTCAAAAAGCAACGCGGGTCCCCCGCCGGGCATCTTCATCACTCTATCTGCAATCTCTGTGATCTCCAGATAGGGATCGACAGGGTGGGAAATACGCTTCAGTTCCCCTGCTTGCTCAAGCACATTGAGAAATTCTTGAAAATCACGATAAGCCATGTAAAGGCATCCTTCCTGCGATTATTAATATTACCCTTAATGTACGTCTCGCAGGAATGAAAAGTATACCCTTCTGAGGACTGCAAGTCAAATTCTTGGGCAGAGACCCAAAAAGGATTTAACAAAAAAGAGGAGGGGCTTTGTGTGCCCTCCTCCAAGAGTGGAAATTGCTTTCCGAGAGTTATCCACTGTACCTTCGCGCAGCATTCCGAACCTTCCGGATATAGGCCTGAACATTCGGGGCAACCGGTTGTTGAACGTGAAGTTCTACTCCCGGCAATAACGCGATTCGCTTCCAATCTTCACCACCAAGCGAGTCACGGACGATGGGAACCGCTTCATGATCGGTAACAGGCACTGGGTAGATGCCTTCCCTTGCCATTTGTCTTCGTGCATTCAAGGATTTGCGGTTCGAAAGAACGCGCGCCAAAAATGCGCTAGGACTCTGCTCAAGAGTACGTAGATCGGGTTGCTCGTCTTCTGGAGCTACCGTTTCTGCGCCCCCTTCGGTTGGTGCAGCGGTCGTTGGTGGTTGTTGATTTAACAAGGTAGCAACCTCCGAGTAAGTAAGTTTCTCCATCTGGTCTTTAATGGCATGCAGGGGAAGATAGGCGGCTTTGAGGCGCACTATCAGATCCAAGCGATGGAGATGTTCGTTTGAGTAGAGAGCATAACGCCCTCGTGCATCCGGTGGTGGAAGCAACCCTTCGGTAGTATAGTACCGAATGGTCCGTGGCGTTATACCACTTGCCTCCCCCAAGTCTTCTATGGTATAGAGTTGATCCATAGCCCAAGCTCCTATCGTGGCGTCACTACTCTAAATGCTACAGGACTTTCAGTCCATTGGCAAAGAGGGTGCATTGTACCACATTAAACGTTATAGCACGAAACATACCGGCGAGTCAATACACGCCGCACTGTTGTCGTCTATTCCTACGCAATGGTATCTGTGAAGGTTCCACAATACAGCACACTAAACTACCAGCCTATCCCACTCACGGTTTTTCTTGAGTTTCCAAACAGTCGTAATCAAAAGGTACTGGTAGCGACAGAACCCAGTTCCGTACCATCAGGCTGGACACGGAGCGAACCGAAACGGACAGTTTTGACTGCCCCGGAGGTGCGAAGATTCGCAACCACACCGAAGGTGCGACGTCGAAAATCAAGAGCCGTGAGTATCCCCATTCCCAACATCTTTCCCCTGCCATCCTCTAAACCTAGCAAGACGTTCTTCAGATGCGGAGCCAGGGTCATTGTAATCGACTGTACCTTGAGATGGTCCATGACCTGCCCTAGGGCGGGCGAATGGGGCGAGAGTGGCTGATTCAACATGATTCCTAGCTCTGTTCCACAAGTCTCGGCATAGAAAACACGCCTCCCTTCGCCTACCATTTGGCAAAGGTATTTCAAAATATGAGCCGGAACCGGAGTGCCAGTTCCGAGCCACGTCCCCATAAATGCCACCTCATCAAAAGAATATGTCTGCTGTTCTGCATCCTTAAAATAGCCTGCAAAGCGCATAGTGCGTCTAATGGAACGAAACTGCGCTGGCTTTTTTGAAATCTTTGCCGGTATCTTGGGTTGATGGAGTAGGCAGGTCTCTTTGAACTGTAAAGGTGCAACGATGCCGTTGATCTCTCCCTTGCGTTGTAATGCCACAACATGACTGGGTGCAAGAACATCTAAACAGGCGTGATAAAGCTGTCGCGCCCCGTTTCCGCCAATGTACCCACTCATATCGATTATCAGGCGCTGCCCATCGATCATCTCTGCGAGCCGCACCAGCAAAGCAAAATACTCCAAGAGGCTACCGTGAGGCGTCGTGCGTCCCAAAAAGCCAAGTGCGTGTATGGGCAGGTCTGCCACACTGACAAATTCGCCGTGAGCATATGCTAAGCCAAGGCACGCAGGAGGTCCAATTTCGGATTGTCCGGGGTCTGCGTCTAGGATTGCAACGCTTTGCCCCTCCGCGATACACTTATTCGCTAAGAGGCGCGCAAACGTGGTCTTACCAGTGTCCGTTCCGCCCAACAAAACCACGGAACCGGTTCCCTTTGCTACGGTTTCGAGAGTCTCTTGCCATTCAGAGTACTCCGAAGCGTCTACCATAACGGTCTCGTGTCCAATAGAGGCATCGGGTTGGCAGTTCCCGTAAGTATCAATCTGCCCGGCGTTATTCGAACCTCTGCTAACAGCATTGGAAACGCGAAACCAGAGAGGTCCGCAACGGTGTCCATTCTATGCTTCAGGAAGTCCAAAATCTTACCCTTGAAGGGCAAACCGATAATTTTTAAGCGTGATGCATCAAGCTCTAAAAGCGTTGGTCCTGCAATTTTCAGGGGTCCTGTTATCTCAAAAGGCACTCCTATCCCTAATACTACTCTTTGACCTGAAATCGTCACTACATTATCATAAAACTTCACACGAATATTGCGGAGAGTTTCACCGTCCATCACTTCATCGACTAGATACTCATTCACATTAGGTTCACTGACGGAGATGGTAAACTCGGTTCGACGAATCTTCTTGAGCCGTTTTGTGCCGGTATCAACCTCAACACCGCTGAGTACGAGGTTCAAATTGTCCACGATGAGACCGTTCTTAAAATGGACATCCTCGCCTGTGATGGTCACTGCTGCCAGCTTTCCCGCGATGGTTCTCTCTGGTGGGTTGTCCACATGGACATCATATCTCTTCGACAGTCCAATCACTGTTGGGAGTACATCCCTAATTCTGCGCTCCGCAGCACGGTTTATGGGGCGCGTACAGCCACTACTGCCCACAAACATAAGAAGTATACAGACCAATAAAAGTCGTTTTTGCATCAGCTTTCCTTTTCACAAAATACATCCAATAGAATTTACCCGATTGTACGCCAGAATGCAAACGTGATTTGGGCAGGAATTTCACCCCTGTAAGGACAAACAACAAACAACTGTGCATAGACAGAACTCAAGGAGAAGAGACTCTTGGAAATTATTGCAACGGCTCCGGGCAGGTGTGGTATTGTGGGCAACCCTTCGGATATTTACGGTGGAAGTGTTTTGGCGTGCACCGTTCAGGAGAGATCGGTCTGTAGGCTTGTGACAGGTACAAAATATTTGGAAGTGACAAATGAAGAGGAAAGAGCGGTGTTTGGCTCACGGGCAGACCTCGCCTTTCAAAAAGACAAACTCGACGTAGCACGTGCGGTACTTCGCTGGTTCGAGATAGAGCCGAGCAAAGCAGATTTCAGCCTCCATTTGCAAACAGCTATTCCCATGCGTTCTGGAATGGCTGGTTCTACGGCGATGCTGGCTACAATTGTTGGCGCATTAAGCCGTTATCTTGGCATCCAAATGAGCCCCTATCATATGGCAGAGACGGTTCGGAAGGTGGAAAGTCGCGTTATGGAAATCATGTGTGGACTACAAGATCAACATATGATTGTCTTTGGTGGGCTGAATTTTATGGATTATTACGGAAAACAGGACTTGCAACAAAGGGATGATGAGCCTCTCGCAACGATTGAGCCACTGGGACACTTTGCAGAAAGCCCCCCGCTTCTCCTTGCCCATACGGGGATAGAGCATAACTCCAGTGCAGTGCATAAGTCTCCCCGCCAAAGGTGGCTGGATGGTGATCCTGTGGTGCACCAGAGTTACAAGCGCGTGGCGGAATTGGCACGACGTGGCAAACGCGCCTTCGTAGAGCAGGACTGGAAAACTCTCGGCGATATGATGAATGAAAACCATGCGATTGTCTCCAGTTTGGGAGGCTCTGGCGTGGAGAACGATCACCTGATTCAAGTGGCACGCGATGCAGGTGCTTGGGGCGCAAAATTGGCGGGAGCCGGAGGAGGCGGAACGATAATCGCTCTAACGAGTGAGCCATCGCGACTTGGCGAGGCGTTGATATCGGCAGGGGCAGAACGCATACTCTATCCCAAGCCTGTACAAGGTCTGACGGTGAAGGTGTCGTGACAGGAGTATCGCGCCTCGCTCAGCGGCTGAGCGAAAAACTGTTCGAAAATATTGGAGAGCGGCAGGAGTTTTTGGAGGCGATGTACGGCGGTCAAAGCGGTGCGCCTGCCCTCATTCTCATGGACGAGAAGCCTCTCAGTGCCTCAATTGAGTTCTTGCCAACACCCGCTTGGTGTCCCTCTTACGTGAGACGCTTTGCCCCCACCTCTCGCCCTGGCTCCCAACCCGATCATGAGACAGGACGATACTACATTCTGGACACGTCCTCCGTCTTCGCCTCCTGTGCCTTAAACGTCTTCAAAGGGCACCCAGAGCGCATTTTAGACGTGTGTGCGTCGCCAGGTGGCAAATCTATGCTTGCATGGCGTAAGTTTCACCCAGAGGTGTTGCTCTGCAACGAGGTTATCGGTAAACGACTTCCTGCCCTAATCTCGAATCTAAAGCGGTGCTCCGTCTCTCCTGCCTCTGTCCATTCCATTGATCCGCAAGTCCTGGGGCAAGAGCTACTAGGGAGCACAGATATTGTTTTCGTCGATGCGCCATGCTCTGGGCAGTCGCTCATTGGAAAGGGGCAAGATGCGGAAGGATGCTTCCACCCCTCCATGATCAATATGAACGCGAATCGCCAACGCAGGATACTCGCATCGGTGGCGCCCTGTGTTCGGACAGGAGGTGTGCTTGCCTATATGACCTGCACCTTTTCAAAAGACGAGAACGAAGGGGTTGTGGAATGGTTCCTCAAACGATTTCCCATGTTTGAAGCCGTTCCCATATCAGAGTTAGTCGGTTATCAGTCCAAACTGACTCCCCTCCCCTGCTATCGCCTCTTTCCCCACTTTGGAGAGGGCGCAGGAGCCTTTTGTACCGCATTGCGGTGCATAGAGGAGCGAGAATCTTCATTTGCAGAACTACAGACGGTGTGGAGTTCGCAGTGATACCAAAACAAAAAAAGAGACCAGCCTTCGGGCTGGTCTCCAGAGAGTTCTTCATCCTACAAGAGAGAGGATAACATCCCCTTCCCCAAGTGCTAACAACCCTCATAAGTCAATGCCATATCAGATAACAGCAACGGCATTCGTCAGGGTCCCAATACCCTCAATCGTAATATTCACAACATCCTCCGCCTCAATGCTAAATTCATCAGGAGGCACAACTCCCGTTCCTGTCAAAAGTAGTACCCCTTGTGGAAAGTCGTTTGACCGGAACAACCAACTCACTATCTCCGCAGGAGTGCGTCGCATACGAGCGGTGCTTGTTTCACCCAAAAACGCCTCTTTCCCCTCACGGTTTATCTGCAAACGAATTCCTAAATTACCCACATCTACCGAATCGGCAGGAACAATGACAGGACCCAACGCACAACAGTTCCGATAGACCTTCGCCTGCGGAAGATAGAGCGGATTCGCCCCTTCAATGTCCCGCGACGACATATCGTTCCCCACCGTATAGCCCAATATTTGCCCCGTAGATGCAACGAGGACACCAAGCTCCGGCTCTGGAACATTCCAGTGCGAATCTGGGCGAATACCCACAATATCCCTCTGCCCCACAGTTCGGCTTGGAGTTGCCTTCAAAAACAGTTCGGGGCGATCCGCCACATAGACTTTGGCATAAAAATCGCTGCCGGTTTCAGACTCTGCCATACGTGCAAACTTGCTACTCTCATAGGTCACTCCTGCCGCCCACACCTCATGGGAGGAGAGGAGTGGAGCCACAAGCGAAGGATGTCCGTAACGCCCCGGAACCGTATCCAGCTCCTCGAAGGTGAAAACAGGCTCCGCACTCGCCAGCGTAGCGAGGCTATTCAGTCCCAACTCGTCGGGATTGGTCAGAACTTGCACCACTGCCTGATCTTCCAAAGCATAGATATTGCCCTCACGAAGCCACCCCCAACGTCGTTGCCGTCCCACGTTCGGCAGATAAGTCATATAACGTACCAGTGCCATAATAATACTCCTTCTTACCCTGCTCGGTCGATGGAAATGGTTTTGATCTGCGTAAAGAACTCCCGTGCCGCCAGCCCCTGCTCACGGCTAAAGCTACTAGACCCCTTCATACCTCCAAAGGGAGCCTGCGGCTCGACACCCGCCGTCTCGCCATTCACACGGACAAGACCTGCCTGCGCCTTCTCGGCAAACACAAGAGCCGAATCGAGGCTCTTTGTAAAGAGGGATGCCGACAAGCCAAACTCCACATCATTCAGCTTTGCCAGGGCATCCTCTAGGCTCTCCGCACGCATAACACACAAAACGGGACCGAAAACCTCCTCCTGTGCGATCCGCATCTCGGAGGTTACACCTCCAAAAACTGTTGGTTGAACATAGAAGCCAGTTTGAAGAGTAGCGTCATCAGGAGCACCACCACCGCAAAGGAGCATCGCGCCCTCACTCTCCGCTAGCCCCACATAACGTAGAATTTTATCTCTGGACTGTTCGGAAATAACGGGACCCAAATAGGCGGTCGCGTCCTCTCCGCTTCCCACCTTCAGCGCAAGAGTCTTCTGGACGAGCTGTGTCACAAAGGCGTCATAAATCTCTGTATGAACAATGACGCGAGAGGTTGCCGTACACTTCTCTCCCGCCGACTTGAATGCGCCTTGAATAGTCAGATTCACCGCGGATTCGAGATTCGCATCGGGAAGCACAATCACCCCATTTTTGCCCCCCATCTCCAGTTGGTACTTCTTACCATGCGCCACGGCTTGAGTGGCGATCTGTTTCCCAGTGCGGACGGAACCAGTGAACGAAATCGCATTCACTTCAGCGGACGTGGTTAGCACCTCCCCAACACCTGCCCCCTCCCCAAAGAGGACATTAAAGACGCCTGCTGGAAAACCTGCCTCCGCAAAGCACTCTGCAATATGATATGCCGTCAGAGGAGAAAGCTCTGACGGTTTGAGCACAACGGTATTTCCAAAGGCTAGCGCAGGAGCAGCCTTCCAGATAGGAATGGCTATGGGGAAGTTCCAAGGAGTGATGAGAGAACAGACACCAAGGGGGAAACGGCGCGTGTAGAGGAAGGTCGTTGCCCCAGCACTGGGTATAACGTCACCATCAGGATGCATCGTTTCTTGGGCATAATACCGAAGTAGAGTGACACCACGTAGGGTCTCTCCTTTCGCCTCCGGTAGCGATTTGCCCTCTTCGCGCATCAGATCACGGGCAATAGCATCGGCGCGAGAGGCGATAATATCAGCGGCTTTACGCAGGTACTCCCCGCGTGTGTGCGAAGAGAGAGCAGCCCAGGCGGGTTGTGCATTCGCGGCAGCTTGAACGGCACTCTCCGCATCTTCAGCGGTAGAGTTTGGGAAAAGACCTAGTATCTCTTCACGGTTGGCAGGGTTCAGGTTTGGGATGTAGTCGCCTTGTATTGGTGAAACCCAAGCCCCGTTAATAAAGTTCTCATAACGTTCGGACATGGAGCGTAATAACCTCTCTTGTAATGGTTTGGATACAAAAGAGATATTCCATTTCGGGGTCGGTTTTTCCTGCGGGATCGTGGATAACGGAGGCACACACAGAGGAATGCAGGCTAAACTTCCTCTCGTGATTCTCCCAGAGGGCGGGGTTCTATTATCCTTTTTGCTTGCTCAGCAAAACCAACTCTTGTTCGCGTGTCAAGCCACGTTTGAGAGGAACCTCTTGAGGGCGCGTTTTGTCCCATTCAAGAGTTGCACGGATAGTCTCCTCCACAGAACGAAAAGTAAGCCCCATGCCGCGTGCTTTAGAGCAATCCATGTGGCTCACATACCGATAGTCGGCATCCTCGTCTCCTACCCACCAAAGGTTGGCGTGATCCGGTTCGATACCCTCAGCTTTCAAAACCTCTCCGGGCATGAAATGCAGGCGTGCATCGCTCTGAGCAACTTTTTGGCAAGTCTCCAAAAAGGGGCGCAACAAGCAGGTTTTCTCGGGACCACAGTTATTGAAAGCACCCGTAGCCTGCTGCTCGATCATGCGGATTGTCCACTCTGCCAAGTCGCGCACATCGATGAACTCCACTCGCATATTTGGTTCCCCGGGAACCACGACATCGCCCGCTTGTGCGACACGTCGCACCAAAGACGTGAAGCGATCTGAAGGATCGTGCGCCCCCACGATATACCCCGGACGACTAATAAAAGTGCTGTTTGGGAAAGCCTCCTCGACTGCTTGTTCACACAACACCTTGAGGGGTCCATAGTTTTCGCCCGTGATTTTGGTAGCCTCCACATCCTCCGTCACTCCCAAAGGAGCGGTCTCCTTTTGGAATGGTTCACGAAAATGGGCATATGCCGAAATACTAGAGACAAAAGTGTAGTGAGCAGCACGCGAGGCAAAAAACGCGGCGGATTGCCGCACAATGCGAGGGAAATAGCCACACGTATCTATCACGGCGTCCCATGTACGTCCGTTCAGTGCTTCCAAACCACCATCACGGTCTCCAAACACATGTTCAATCTCAGGAAAAAGACCGGGATTATGCTGCCCACGATGGAAGAGCGTGAGAGTGTGTCCTCGCTCTTGTGCGGACAGAACAAGATGCCTACCCAAAAAGATCGTACCACCCAACACCAGAATACGCATGAGAGACACATCCTTCCGTCACTATCCATAATCGAATTGTCCCTGTTGTCACAAGTTAAATCGAAGTCTCATTGCTTTCCAGATCAGCCACTGAAAAAAGTTCTGCAATTGCAATCGCTACATCAGGCAGAGCCAATGGAGCGACACTCTCGCCAATATCCCACTCGGTGATCTCGTCGTACCCTTCGACAGTAGGGAAGCGATGCACAATAAGCCGGCGGTTCTCAACATCCACTACCCAATAATCAACAACGCTTGCTAGAGAATAAAGACGTGCCTTCGTGGTGAGGTCAAATAGTAAACTGCTATCGGAAATTTCAAGCAGAAGGAGAATGTCTTTGGGCTGAGGGTTTTGCCTATAGGCATGATACCCTTCTCGCGTAACCGCAAGATCGGGCAGAGGCTCGTTATAACGTCCTGCCTCACCCAAAATACGAATGGGCAGTTGCACCATCATCCGTTCCAATCCAAAAAGACCTGCCAAGAGGTTAAGAAGTGCTCGAATTAAAAGTGAATGTGTTCCACCTTGTCCCATTTTTTCGATAACCTCTCCTTCTACCAGCTCATAGCGCCCTTGCAAAATCCCCACTTGGGACATTAAGTCACACTCATCAACCGTCCATAATTTGGATTTGGACGAGTGCACAGTTTGCGAAGGGCGTTCTAAGGTTTTCATGGGCGAATACCTCCTAAAAAGCAGAAGGAGAGAGTTAAGTCACATCTACATACCGCTAGGATCGACTGCAAACGGTGAAAGGATACCCAATGTCTTCAATTCCTCAAAGAGATTGGAGGCATCGGTAAGAACCACCTCCGCCAGCTTCTGAATCTCTGGATCGCTTTTACGTCGCAACAGTCCGGCAGCGGAACACAGCGAACTGATATGCCCCATGATGACCTCTTCGGTAAGGATTTCGGTCGGCATCGCGGCGGCAGCATCTTCGAGAGAGCGCGAAGTGCCCACTACACCAATACTAAAGCCCTGATCTCTCAGCCGTTGCTCAATCGCAAGCAACTCTTTTTTGATCGCCGTATAGAGCGGCGTCGAGTCCATGTCCTTATCGGAGGAGACCCCATAGTCCGCCTTATTGATGCCATAGTAGACAGGGTCTGTGGTGGCATAGTTGATAAACATTACAGCGATGAACTTCTGGAAGACGTGACGATCAAACGAATATTTGCTCTGATAGTTCTTGTCGTCTAAAACACAATGTAGCAACTCTTCAAAAAGAAAGACAATAAACTCGTGTGCGGGAGTCGCATGCGCCTTTTCAAGGTTCATTGGGAGTGAAAACTCAAAGAAATAAAGGAGTTCGTTGGCGTTCTTTGCTCCCTCCGCCTCCGCAACCGAGCTAAAAACATTGAGTTTCATCATCGCATCGAGGTTCCGTCGGGGATAGCCTCTCTGGACAATATCAATCGCATATTGTTTAAACTCGTTGTAATCCGTGCCCAAGAAGTGAGAAAGACTCGACGCGATCTTATCTCGTAGCTCTTGCAGGCGAAGAATGAGGTTCTGCCGTGCAGACTTGATGATGTCCATCATCTCTTCACGGAGAGGATCGTCTTCCGGGAAATAGTCCAGAGTCTCAAACGTGGTGCGAATTACCGCAAAATCGTTGAGACCGTCCTCAAGACAAGGGTATGCGATCCCCAAAATGATGCTGTCTGGAATGACTTCCAAAGCATCAGCATTCTTAATACCGCTAGCTTCATCAACTAATGTATAGAAGCGATTCTTGGTTGTTAGGCTCTTGATAAGGGCGACCCTGCGTGGGTCATGTGTATTAAAATTGCTCATCTTCCCGTGAATAATCCTCGTTCCGGTTTTTGAAATGTCTCCAATGACTCTATCTCGCAAAGGTGTAGGACAATCCGAAATAGAGTTCACCACTCAAACTCACTGCTTTTGCCTGTAGATTACGCACAAGAGGAACCCCTAAGCTGATATTGGGGCGATACCGGTAGAGTTCCATATTGAGTGTGATCCCGTTTTGAAAACGGTTTTGTATGCCAAAGAATACGCCATTGAACCAGCCTGTTCCTGCTCCAATATTGATCTTTACTTCGCGCCACAGCTTTATCTGACGATCCGAGAGCGGAATCGACTTCCCAATGACGCCATAGACGGAAACACGCTCCAGTCCTGTGGCAAACAGATCACGAACGCCAATGGAGATCGCAGGAAACGCACCGAGGTCAGAAAGCATGGGGTATTGCACGTTAAAGGAGTTGCGAGTCTTGTTGTCGCCCTTCAGATCGAAGCGATTAAACTCTAGTTCAATAGACGAGGCGGAGCTAACCTGTATCCAACTGAGGTTCTGGCAGTTCTGAGCTGTTGCAAGAATCGTTTCCAACTTGAACCCATTCGTGGGAAGCGTGCTGGCTTCGGGGCTAAGTACCACACGATCCCCGTTTGCCCTACACGAAAGTAGCCCACAAACGCATACAAAGGCGAAAACTCCGCTCTTCTTGAGTCTGGTTATGCCGCTCATCTTCTCGCCCCAATTGGGTTCTCTTTGGGCAGAGTACGCACACCTCTACGCTCCAAGAATCGCCCCATACGCTCCAATGCTTCCCGAAGATGCGGCATTGCAGTGGCGTAGGAACAACGGATATGCCCCTCACCGGAGGGTCCGAAGGCGTTGCCGGGGACTACTGCCACACGCTCTTCCATAAGCAGTTGCTCGGCGAACTCTTCGGAAGTGAGACCAGAACAGTGAATCTTGGGAAAAGCATAGAACGCTCCCTTAGGTTCATAGCACTCCAAGCCTATGTCGTTCAAGCCCTTAACGAACACCCGCCGCCGCCGATCATAGTCTGCTATCATATCCTCAACCTCTCTCTCGCCATGCTCTAGTGCCTCTATGGCAGCGATCTGAGAGATGTGAGGCGCACACAGCATTGTGTATTGATGAACACGAGTTAGTAGCGTGGTGATCGCTTTGGGAGCGCAGATGTAACCCACGCGCCAGCCAGTCATGGCATACGCCTTGGAGAAGCCGTTCAAAACAATCGTGCGCTCACGCGCACCCGGCAACGAAGCGAGGCAGGTGTGTTCTCCCACATAAGTTAGCCTGTCATAAATCTCATCGGAAAGAAGATAGAAATCCTTCCGGTTCGCAAGCTCCACCAGTTTTTCTAGGTCAGCACGCGACTGCGTTGCTCCTGTTGGGTTGGCAGGAGAACCAAGAAGAAGGGCTTTGGTTCGTGGAGTAATAGCTGCCTCAACGCGATCCGCATGGAGGCGAAAACCATCATCTGCATCGGTCTTCACAAGAACGGGCACACCCCCCGCAAATTCAATACAAGGGATATAGGAGACGTAACATGGCTCAGGAACGATAACTTCATCCCCGGGGTTTAGAACGACGCGGAGAGCAATATCTAGCCCTTCAGAGACCCCCACCGTTATGAGGCACTCCTCCTTGGGATCATAGACGGCACCATAACGGTCTGCCAACATGGAGCAGATATTCTCGCGCAGTTTGAGCAGACCACTGTTGGAGGTATAGCTGGTGTAGCCCGGTCGTTCTAGTGACCATATTGCGGCTTCCCGAATGTGCCATGGAGTCACAAAGTCTGGCTCACCCACCCCAAGTGTTATGACATCTTTCATGGTCTGTGCGATGTCAAAAAACCGCCGAATTCCAGATGGCGGGCAGGAGGCAATCACGTGGTTTAAGGGCTTCTGGGGGATGGGGTTCGATTGTTCGCTCATGGTGATACCCTCAAGCGGCTGTCCTTCTCCTCTTCGAGAAAGAAATCGCCATCATCCTTGTACTTTTTAAGCAAAAAGTGGGTGGTACACCCCGTTACGCGATCCAAGGGAGCCAGCTTCCGTGCCACAAAGTCGCCTATAGCTTTGAGCGATATCCCTTCAACCACGCACCGCAAATCTTGGGCACCTGAAACAAGATAGACAGAATGGACTTCTGGGTAACGGCTGATTCGCTCGGCAATATCATCAAAGCCTTTGTCACGGGCAGGAGTCACAGAGACATCAATAAAGGCAAAAACCCGCTCTTCCCCAAACTTATCCCAGTCTATCACCGTTTTATAGCGGAGAATGATGCCGGCGGCTTCCATCTCATGGGTTGCCTGCTCGACTTGCTCAACCGTCAATCCAGTTTGCGTAGCGATCTCCGTAGATGCGGTACGGGCATCACGCGCCAAAATTCTTAAAATGTCTCGCTTTGTAGACACAACTCTTCCTCCACTTTCTGGCTCGAAATAGTGCTACCCCTGCAAGTTAGTCGAATCTATCTCAGCGAGGGTAGTATAATAGATAGACCGAGTTTGTGTCAAGCAAGTTACGCCTAAGACGCCATTTTCCCGACCTCTAAACTCAGCACCTCTCATTTTCTGAAACCTAATCAACCTGTCGTGCGTCAGTGTCACTGGTTCCCAATGCTGGAAAGACAGCAGAGTATTCAAAACGACACTGCGAAGAAGAGAGACACAAATGCATCCAAAAAATCTGAGAACTATTATGCTAGGAGTGGTCATCACACTTAGCCCACTCTTTGCGATAGCGACTTTTGCACAGCAAGCCCCCTTAATACCAAGGCAAGCCCTTTTTGGAAACCCCGACAAGGCAGCAGCACAGATCAGCCCCAATGGAAAGCACATCAGCTACCTCTCTTCAGTGAAAGGGGTCTTGAATATTTGGGTAGGTTCCGCCAGTAATCTGAACACCGCAAAGCCAATGACGGCAGACGCCAAGCGCGGAATTCGGAACTACTTCTGGGCATTTGATAACACGAATATCCTCTACCTACAAGATGCCGGTGGAGACGAGAACGAACACCTCTACCGCCTCAACATCACGACAGGCAAAATCGTGGACCTTACTCCCATCAAGGGCGTAAAGGCAATGCCCGTGCAAGTCAGCTATAGATTCCCCCATGAGATACTGCTTGGATTGAATGATCGTAACCCACAGTACCACGACATCTATCGGCTCGATCTAAGAACGGGCAACAAAAGCCTGATCTACAAAAACGATAAGTATGCGGGCATTATTGCCGACGACGATTACAAGCTTCGGTTTGCCATGTCCTTCGGTTTCGATTTTGTGGGCAGACTTTTCAAACTCGTTCCGGGACAGAAGGATGAGCTTGTCGCCAGCATCAAATCGGAAGACCTACTCACAACCCAGCCGCTCGGCTTCGATGGTTCTGGTAAGTTCCTCTATCTCTTAGATAGTCGAGACAAAGACAAATCCTCACTCGTCCGAATGGATGCCCAAAGCGGACAGCTAGAGACACTTGCAGAGAATGACCGCGCTGATATTGGCGGAATCATGTTCCACCCCACCCTAAAAACAGTACAGGGCTACAGCGTCAACGTGGAGAAGAACGAATGGTATCTGCTCGATAAAGCCGTGATGGACGACTTTGAGGCAC
>CAMCUQ010000071.1 GCA_945878775.1 Chthonomonas calidirosea | reverse complement strand
AAACTTGCCCGAACCGCTAGGGCAAATCCGAAAAAAGAACAGCGTCACCGCCCATCTTACCACCGGAGTCACCGCCCACCGAAGGCGGAAGCGGAACTCAGAGCAAATTCAAGACCAAAATGCACTCGGATTTACCGGAAACTAAAGATTCGGTGATATATCCATACAGGTCACGGCGTCGTGCCGCATACTTCAATTTCCTCAGCGCTTGCAATTCGATCTGGCGCACACGCTCTCTCGATATTTGGAGTTTCTCACCGATCTCTTGGAGAACGTGGCTTGTGTCCCCCTCGAACCCCATCCGCTTGCACATCACTTCGCGCTCACGGGGGGTCAGAACAGCCAACAATTTGTCCAATTCTTGTTGCATCTCTTCGGTGAGGAGAACATCCTGCGGGTTTTCGGCGGCAGAATCGTTCAGCAAAGCGGAGAGCGGAGTGTTCTCCTCATCACCTACCAGCATGTCTAGCGAAACAGGCTCTTGATTTGCCTGCAACAGACTATTCACTTTTCGTAGCGAGATTCCGAGTTCTTGAGCCAATTGCTCAGGAGTGGGGTCTTCGCCTTTCTCACGAAGATACATTGTGCGAACACGGTCTAATTTGCGGAGCGTTTCAGAGACATGGGCAGGGATACGAATGGCTTTTGCTTTATTGTCGATAGCCCGGCTAATGGCTTGGCGAATCCAGTGGGTGGCGTAAGTGCTGAAGCGATACCCTCTTTCGGGATCATAACGCTCTGCGGCGGTCATCAACCCAATAGCCCCCTCTTGGATAAGGTCCTCGAAAAGAACAAGATTGGTATGGTAGGAGCGAGCGATATTGATCACGAGCCTCATATTGGCTTCGACCAAGCGATCACGTGCCTGTAGATCACCCTTCTGAATGCGCCGTGAATACTCTCTCTCTTCATCGAAAGTGAGGAGACGTTGTCGGGTGAGATGATGCAGGTACGAGCGAGCGTCCGCGTGGGTTGCCACATAGTCGCCCTCTTCCGTTTCGTTGCCCAATGCGTCTGTATTGCTAGTTTTGAACCACTTAATCATTTGTTTCATTGGGCTCCTCTGGGGTGGTACTTGAGTAAGCATATCCATCTCCTCTATTTCCCATATCGCCCCGGAGGTACAGTCATTTCTCATTTTGAAGTCTCCCTTCCACAAGAAGGTTGTTCCACGTTTTTGGCTGAATCCGAAGAGATAGGAATTAACTATCTTCATCTTCTTCGACGATATTATAGAAGACAATGTTCTTTGTGCGATGTGAGATGCTTCACAGGCTTAGAGCGAAGGTGATCACAACAGCCCAAATGATTTGAAGATTCGTACCCATTCTCCCAAAAATCGTCACTTTGGGGCTTTCTAAACCCCTTCCATGCCCTGAAAAAGACATAAAAGAACCCTGCTCCCGTAAATGGAAGCAGGGTTCCCCTCATTGTTCCGCAAAAGTGAGCGGCTACTTAATCGTGAGATTACCGAGTTTGGAACGAGAGAGATTCGCGATATCGCCGTCAAAGGTAACGGTGAACTTCACCTTTCCAAGAGCAGCATCGGCAGGAATCGCATAGGAAAAAGTCGCCAATCCGTTAGCATCTGTGGTTGCCATTCCAAGAGCGGTTCCATTCAGGCTAAAGGTGAGCAGTTTCCCGCTAACCGCTGCCCCATCCAAAACATGGGTCAGAGTGGCTTTCAGGTTCACACTCGTTCCCCGCTTGCCAGAGACGCCCGGAATAGTCAGCTCGGACTGGTAACGTATCGCTACCTTGCGAGAGTAGGAGGTGGGACCATATTCGGTCTCTCCTGCATAGGAGACACCAAGCACATGGCTTCCCGCCACAAAGCCCACAGGCAGAGTATAGGTGAGTTGGGCAATGCCTCCCGCGTTCGTTTGTGCGGCTCCAATGGCAGCTCCATCCAGCGTGAACGTGGCACTCCTTCCACTCAAAACCTCCCCTGTCCGTGAGAGGCTCAGTTTTGCGGAGAAGGTGACACTCGTTCCCATGAGGAATGAGGCTGTAGGAAGCGAGAATTGGGTGGGGAAGGCTCCCACCGCAAAGAGGGTGGCGTTATTGATCGCAAAGACGATACCATCCTTGCCCATAATGGTTGGCGTGTATGCTTCACCTATCCCCTCGGTAAGCGTGACAACATCTTCGAGAGTATTGGTGGTAAAATCCCAGCGGTAAAGCTTGCCGTCCTCATTATTCACATACGCCGATTTCGAAAGCGGATCGACAACACCGGTATTGATACACCACTCTCGAACGGCATTCGGATGATCCGCAAGTTTTTCCGTATCAGGAGTAGGAGCAGTACAAACAAGCACTTCCTTCATCACCGTCGCACCCGAAATCGGATCAATCATCGATTTTCGCGGATCGAGTATCGCCAGCTTATTGACTCCATCGCCTCCACCTTCCACATAGTTATTGTATTTGGTGAGGAGAAGATAGGGGGAAACACCTGTGTAGGAAGGAACTGCACTCGCAGGAACCACACTCGCGGTATCATCCCAACCAAAGGCTCCCGGAGTCCTTTTCTTGCTGAGATCACTATTGAAGTGAAGTAACCAACCGCGCAGGTGATTCGAGTAGAAAGGGTTTTCAAGTACACCATAATAGACATCGCCATCGGGTCCCACTGTGGGTGATGCCGTTCCATCATCGGGAATAATGGCGTCGTTATCGGGTTTTTTGGCGTCTTTCAGGCGAACCTTCGATTTTAGTTTGAGGGTAGTGCTATCCAATGCCAACAAATAGCCCGCGCCAAACCCTGAGTAGGGAATGTTGTTTACGGCTATGTAGAGGGTCTTATGATCTTTACTGAGCGCAGGCGCACAGTTGTAGGCGACCTTTTGAATACTGGCATCTTCAGCGGCATCTGCGGCGGTTATATAGGTTCCCTCTCCGGTCGGAGAGATACGGGCTAAGCCATTTTGGAGGTTGAGGGGGGTTGTTCCAGAGATGAAGTAACCAAAATAGAGATTGCCGTACTTGTCGGAAGTGATGGGCGTGCAGATACGTACATTGGCGTTATAACTTGCAGTATCGACGTTATAGTTGGCATTGCCATAGAAGGCAATGGGCGTTGTGGTTCCAGAGGCACTATCTGGGTTGGTACGTATATAGACAATCCCGGCAATACCGGGATAGGCGAGCCTATTGTTAGGAGTGAGTGTAATGCCAAAACTAGGTATCCAGCCATGCCCCGGAAGAGTATAATCGGAATACTGATTCCAGAGTAGCTTGCCCGTTGTGGCGTTGTGCGCCTCCACGGCAAAGCCATCATACTGCCCCACCTTCACAGGTACAAGAATGGTATTCTTGTTTGTTACCACAGGGGAACCATAATGGATATAGAGATCATCCCCACTATATTGGGGTTGAAGATCAACGGGAGTGGACCAGAGGATAGTACGCAAGCGTTGGGCAGCGATGGGAGAGACCGCTTGGTGTTGTGAGTCTCTACCATAGCCCTGCCAGAAAGGAAGAGAGGACTGCGCCAACGTGGGCACAGCTGAGGCAAAAATCATGAGCAATCCAAGCCCGACGCTCCAAGAGCGACACTTTAACATAGCTTAATCTCCTGCCCTCGGTTTGTAGCGAGACAATACAGATTTAGCCCTCAGCCCGCCCCTCAGAACCCCTTCTGTTTATATAAGGGAGAGGAGTTGCTTCTGGGAATGGGGTAAAGGCGACGGCGCTTTCAAGTCCATTGACGTAGCAATAGAGGCGAGCACATCCAAGAGCTCCTGTTAGAAAGACGTTGCTAACCCTCCGCAAGTTCCGCGAGTTCCGTATTCAACTCTCCGCGTCCATTGCGCCGCCGGCTCTCTCGTTCTGCGACCACTACCACTGTGGGGCGATTATGCCGATAGTAGATAGCGGCTTCCACCAACCCCTTAAACAGAGGGTGGGCATGGTTGGGACGCGAACGGAATTCAGGGTGGAATTGTGTGGCGATAAAGTAGGGATGGGAAGGTATCTCCACGATCTCAACCAAGCGGTAGTCGGGCGAAAGACCAGAGCAGACCATCCCCGCCTTAGACATTTGTTCCCGATACTCATTGTTCATCTCGTACCGATGACGATGCCTCTCAAAGACTTGAGGTGCGCCGTATATCCGTTCCGCAAGGCTGCCTGCCACCAACTGGCACTTCCACGCGCCAAGGCGCATTGTCGCACCTTTCTCCGAGATGTTTTTTTGCTCTGGCAGAATGTGAATAACCGGGTGCGGTGTTCCGGGGTCTACCTCTTCGGTGTGTGCCCGCTCCAAGCCCATTACGTGCCTCGCAAACTCAATGACAGCCATATGCATTCCATAGCAGATGCCAAGATAGGGGACGCCCTGTTCACGGGCATACTGGACGGCACGGATTTTGCCCTCAACGCCTCTCTCCCCAAAGCCCGGAGCCACGATGATACCATCCATCTGCTTTAGAATGAGCAATTCATCATCGAGATCATTGCTATCGACCCAGTGGATATTCACATGGCAATTGTTGGCGATGCCCCCATGCTTGAGTGCCTCCCCAATGGAGATGTAGGCGTCACCATTCTCCACATATTTACCAACGACGGCGATATCAACCTCTTGAGCGGGATGCTTGATGCGCTCTATGATCTCTTCCCACTCTTGGAGATTAGGAGTCGTTTGCTCCAGTTTAAGGCGTTTCACAACGAAATTTGCAAGCCCTTCTTGCTCAAACCGAAGAGGAACCTCATAGATAGTGTCCACATCAAGAGCCTCAATGACCGCCTCTGGCTCCACATCACAGAAGAGGGAGATTTTGTTTTTCACCTCTTGAGAGATGGGCAGGCGGGTTCGACAGATCAGTACATCGGGTTGAATGCCGATCTCACGTAGTTTAATGACGCTGTGTTGTGTGGGCTTGGTCTTGACCTCACCCCAAGGACCGACATAGGGAATGAGCGTAACATGAACATAGATGACGTTCTCATAGCCGACATCTTTTCGGAATTGACGGATCGCTTCTAAGAAGGGCAACCCCTCAATATCTCCCACCGTTCCTCCCACCTCCGCGATCAGCACATCGGCATCTGGCTCTCCGTTCACCCCTTTTGCCGCCTCCAAAACACGCCGTTTTATCTCATTGGTAACGTGAGGAATCATCTGGACAGTGACGCCCAAGTAATCACCCCTGCGCTCCTTTTCGATCACACTGCGGTAGACGCTCCCCGTCGTGACACTCGATTGACGAGTCAGATTTATATCGACAAATCGCTCGTAGTGTCCGAGGTCGAGATCGGTTTCGGCTCCATCATCCGTGACAAAGCACTCTCCATGTTGGTAGGGACTCATGGTTCCCGCATCGACATTGATGTAGGGATCGAGTTTTTGCATAGTGACACGGAAGCCACGGTTACGGAGTAGGCGCCCCAGGCTTGCAGTGGTGATGCCTTTGCCAATACTACTCACAACGCCGCCCGTTACGAAGATATATTTGGTCATTCTCTCTCCCCTTATCTCGTCCAATCCTGTACTTATTTGCGTTCCAGCACCTCATAGGGAATCTGGTTATCGTCCAGCACCTTGAGGGTGGATTCGTCCATCACATAGATATCGTTTGGCAAGGCTTGCAGCTTGCGCCCTGCGCTATGGCGCACCATGAGCAGATAGGCACGGGTGGAGTGTTCGGATAGCACGCGAACACGCGCGTAGCCCTTCTTTTGTTGTTCAAACTGAGGCATCCTCGTTTCTCCTTTGCCAGCAGGCTGTCGCCCAAAAAAGACAATGGCGCAACGGGGGATTTCCCGTTGCGCCCGATGCCTATTATAGCCCATGCCTGAAAGTTTTTCAAGCCATAGAAGTACTAGATGTACACATTTTTACCCTAGGCAAATTCTAAAGGAGTGGAAGCATCTAACAGACTGCAAGTTCTTGGCGGGAAGACGTGGCTCTCGCCGTCGCACATCAGGTAGAAAAAGAGGCTGACGGTTGCCAACCACCAGCCCTCGAAAACACCTTCCAAAACTAGGATTTGCCCGGTGCGGGCTTCTCTTTTTGGTCGTCCGCTTTCTTTTCGACTTCAGGCTCACTTTTACTACGCAGATTACCACGTTGAGAAAGGGGAGCACCTGCCTTCACAACACTGACATCGTGGAGAAGCATCTCAAACTCTGGTGTCGTGGTGATAAATATCGAATTCCCTGCCCAACGCCAGTCCAGACGCGCGTAGGGTGCTATTGAGTTCAGCGCATCCATAATAGGGCGTGGTGGGATAGTGCCACGAATGACGAACTTGGAACCCCTTGGGACACTGGGATCAACCAAGATAGGTATATTTGCCTGCTTGCTCCAGAGTTGGAGTATGCTGAAAACGGGTTCCGGCTTGTCTTTTGGAATGTTGAAAGAGACGAAATTATTTTGGCGAAGGAACTGCTCGTAGGAGTCGTTATACTCCAGATCGAAGAGAAGCCCATTCTGTGCCGTGCCAGCAGTGCCAGTCTCTCCTTTGCTTGGTGCTGGTTTTGCAAGGGAGTTTGCTTTATCCGAATGACCTCTATTGCGTTGGTTTGGTTCATTCGTTGACTTTAATTCAGGGGATGCTGAACCACCAAGCCCTCCACGAGCAAGCGCTCCCTCTTGTCCGCCTCCAAAGCGGAATGTACGCATGCTACTATTGAGAACTACAGAATCACCCGGCACAGTCAATCCCATCAAGCGGAGTTGGTTTCGGAGCTCTGCATCTAGGCTACGTAGCTGCGAGAAGGCGGCTCTCACGCTGGCTTCATCCCGCTCAATGGTGAAAATTCCGTTGACGGCGTCGAAGCGAAACTTGAGAAAGGCTTGGCGACAGATAGCGGGTAGTACCACTCCCAAGGGTTGCTCATTGAGGCGTAGTGTCACCGTTCCAGAGATGTTTCCCTCTATAACGAACTGCTTTTCCGCCTGATCAAAGACGAGTTTGAGGACATCCAACACGTCGGCACGGTTGGCAGACAGGGTGAAACGTGAACTGGTTCCTGTCACCTGCAAAGTTCCCGCAGGCTTACCCGATTGTGGAATGGAGAGAGTGTTTCCATTATAGCCTTGTGCCACTTGAAGAGCACCCACTTGCGCTCTCAGCAGTGAGGGCAGCCCCATGAGGACAACGGCACACGTTAGGAAGGTACTGGCACGCATAATACTGTTTCCACTCCCATTCTTACCTTGCACGCTTTGATGCGTGTATTGTGCTACAGACAAACTATGTAAACGAGAAAGCATCTCTTTTGCCTCCCATGTTATTCCGGTTGCTCTTGAAAACTGACTGTTTCAACCCTTGAAGCGGTTTCGGTCTCATCTATGGTCACGGTGCGAATGCCATTACTCTCCACCTCTTCACTAAGTACCCGATTCTTGCTCTCAAACCCGCGCTCGGTATCGACCACTTCAATATCGATATCTCCCCCTTTTGGGTTCTCAGATAATACACGCGCCTCAGCCAATCGAAGGTTCGCTCGCTCACTCTCGTTGTAGCGCCCCAAAGACAACCCCCTTGAATCTGCCGTTACTGATAGCTGAAGACTTCGAAAGAACGTTGTGCTGGCATGATTTTTATGGGTTTGAGGAACATTTGCAACGATGACAGCGTTCTTGGTATTCCTGAAGGCATTCCGCTTCGGCAACTCTGGAAGAATGTTTTCCCCAAGCATAGTGGGTGAGCCAACTTTTTTTGACGGGGGCACTCGTGCGGTTTCAGTAGCCGAGGGCGCCGAAGAGATGGGGCGCGGAATGACCAACGGTGTTTCCGTATGGGGGCGAAGGAGCAGGAAAGCACAAACGCCCATCGCCATGGTCGGAACGGCAACAAACCACCCGGTCTTGAAAAGTGAACGACGCGGAGGATTTTGTGCCTGTGCCAGCTTGGCATAGAAACCTGCGGAGAGGTCTCCCGCAGAGGGCAAGGCTTCCCGTGCCGATTGCAGTGCGATCTCGGTATGTCGGATTGTTGTCCACTCACTATTACAGGAAACACAGTTTTGCAGATGTGCGCGAACACTCCTCTCTTCTTGAGGAGGTAGCGCACCATCGAGGAGGGCATAGAGCCTCTGCTTTATGGTTGTGCAGTCTCGTTGTATGTTATCGCGTCGGTTGCGGGGCATTCGCTTCCTCCGTTTCCTGTGCTTCAAGTAGCAACGTGCCAAACTTCCTTTCGTAGTAACCTTTGAAGACTTTTCGGGCACGGTGTAGGCGTACTTTTGCCGCCGCCAATGAGCAGTCTAATGTCTCTGCGATCTCCTCTAGGGAGAGGTCACGATAGTAGCGTAGCACCAAAATATCACGATGAGAAAGCGGGCAAAGTAGCAATGTCTCTTGCACTGCTTCTCTGTCCATCTTTTTTGAAAAGGCGTGTTCTGGCTCTTGAGACGGGTCTGTGGTTCGCTCTTTCAGGGTTGGCTCTTGCAAAAAGGGCAGAAAACGCCACTTGCGAGAGCCACGCGCCGCATCCACTGCCCTGTTCACGGCGATTCGGTAGAGCCACGTAGCAAAACGCGAGCCTTGTCGAAAGCTAGGTAGAGAACGATAGACCTGAAGGAAAACATCCTGTGTCAGGTCGCGTGCCTCTTCTGCACTGCCGACAATTCCATAGATGATATGATAGACATAGTCTTGATATTTGCGGAAGAGCAGGTCAAATGCGGTAGCGTCGCCACGCAAAAAGCGGGCGATAAGTGCGCTGTCTTCGTCGGTTGCCAGCGTTCGCTCCCCGTTCATTGGCACGCTCCAACCCTGCACACAGGCTTGCTGTCGCGTCATGGTTTTTTCCAAAATAGATAGGTGGAAAGAGTTTTCTCTCCGGCTTTGGTACAGTCTCAAAACGTTAGACGATCTACGCTTGGAAAAGGTTACTGCATCGCAGCGAGAGTTTTTGGAGAATCATTTCTTCGTTCAAGCAGGGTTTATTATTGGTTTGTAAAGTAGCTTCTAAAGAGATAGTCGCTTGCCTGTTGCTCTTGATGGCAGGTCTGGCATTTCTTGATCTTGCCACGTTCCAAAAGGCTCCCTTTCGCGTTCACGACAAGGTACTCCCAGTCACCCCTTTTGGGGTTGTATCCTGCCTCCCGCTTCAGCATCACGGTCATGAGCTTTAGTTTCAAATGAGAAGGGGTACTCAGCTCACGACCATCAGGAGCCTCCCATTTTTCTTTAATCACAAGACTGCCCACAGGGAAGCGTTTCCGCCTGTTTCCGAGCATGGCTGACTTCCCTTTATCGTTCACATAGACCGTGATATAGGTGTCAACATGCGGGTTTGCATCCCGTTGTGCCTGCTCCTCTTGCGGCGTGGCCTCTCGGCAAAGCATCGCGACGGGATTCAGAACTGGAAAAGGGGTTTTATTTGTTTTGTGCCACTGTCGATACCCTTTGATCTCTTTGAGTGGCGTCTCTTGCGGCGGACGCGGAGGCGAGAGAAGCGCATTTGACAAGAAGCCTAAGGAGAGTGTGACAGCCAATATCGACTTTTGCATATTGCAACCCCTTTCTCAAAAGAAGCAGACTACATAGCTATTGTACACTACCCTTGGGCATAATTGCTTCATAGCGGAGGCAGGGAGGTTTCCAAGCGGGGCTTGTCTAATCTTTTGTCGAGAATTCTGCCTTCTTGAGAGTAGATTTGGTATGCCTCATGTGCCAGCATATTGCAAGATACCTTGAGAAGTGCTACCATGGAACGGTGTAAAGACAACTTTTAGAACTTGAGGTGCTTTGAGCATGTTGAGAGTGGCAGTTATTGGTATGGGTCCCATTGGGAACCTTCATGCCGACCTCTATCGTGCCGATCCCCTTGCCGAGCTGATTGGTGTTTGTGATCGAGACGAGGCGCGGGCGCGTAGTGCAGGGGAGCGGCTTGGGGTTCCTTGGTTTAACTCGGTAGAGAGGCTTTTGGAACGGCTTAACCCTGATCTGTGCAGCGTTGCAACAGGGGGGTATGAATACTCTAGCGACCACGCGGAACCGACACTTCAGGCTCTTCGAGCAGGATGTCATGTCCTGTGTGAGAAGCCTATCTCCAATGAGATCGAGCGAGCTGAGGAGATGGTGCGGGTGGCAAAGGAGCTTGGACGTTGCCTTGCGGTAGACTTTAATCATCGTTTTACGCCTGCTGCGCGTCTCGCCAAGCAATGGATGGAGGAGGGGAAATTGGGCAATCTGCTGTTTGTCAATGTCTCTCTCTGGATTGGTCGCCCAGAATCGTTCGACTCCCCAAACTATCATCTCAAGGCTCTGAACCCACACTCTATTGACCTTATACGGCACTTTTGTGGAGACATTGAAGCAGTGCAATGTTTTGCGATGCAGGCTCCCGGACGAAATTTTTGGTCCACTGCCTCGTTCAATTTTCGACTCAAGAACGGGATGGTGGGGCACCTGACGAGTAGTTACGATGTAGCGCGAGGGCATCCTATGGAGCGCGTGGAGGTGTCGGGGACTTTAGGGCGATTCGTCATTGACGATATGTGGCGTGAGCTAACGCTCTATCCGGCGCACGACTTGGTGAAATCGGTCTACACGAATCCGGTTTTTGGGGGCTATCGCGACTTTAACGATACGTTCAAAGAGCGTATTCATTGCTTTTTGAAACAGGTTACCGAGGGAGTATCGCCCGACGATATCGATGGCTCTGGTGAAGACGGCTTGGCGGCGCAAAGAGTGATCGCGGGAGCCATCGAGTCGATAGACACCGGACAGATTGTCACCATTTCCTACTAATGGTCTGCTAAAACGAATGTTCACCTTAACAGACCGCGAAGTAGGCTGCTCTCAGAACGGCTTTCCCTCCCGCGTAAGCGGCATTTCCGCAAAGGCGCAACGGTTGCCCCATTGGTCACGCGCCTCCATCGTCTTATACTCGTTGATAATGGTGGAGCGATTGAAAGCGGTTGTGTTTGGAGTGGCTCTATGCACGATTAAGACATGGATAATGGCGACGGAACCCGCAGAAACCGCGAGGGCAACTGGCTCGCGCCCAAATCGCTTCAAGTCTTCCTCAAGAACAAAGTTCTCAGCATCATGCCTCCATTCTCCTTGTCGGTGGCTTCCGGGGATAACTTCTGTTGCAGATGCCCCAACGGCGGTATCGTCTAGGTAGAAGAGGGCAGCAGCGAGATCGGGCTTGTCGTGATGCTCATAGGGAAAGTCTTGATGCCAACCTTGGTGAGACCCATAGCCAGGAGGCTTGATGCGTGCCTTACCGTTGTGAAAGTTGATATTGGGACCCAGTAATTGGCTCATGGCAACGGTGATGCGCGTATCACTGATATTCCGAAACCACCAGTCTCCTGCAAGAGGGGTGTCGAACAGCATCCAGACTCGGCTTGGGTTTTCTGGATCGACGGGGTGTTTTGCCAACTCCTCTTTTGGCTCATAGGAGTATCCCACTCCGCGCCGCGCCTCCTCCGGGTGTTGAAGCAGGTACCGCATCTCCTGCCGTGCCTCTGCCAACTCCTCTTTTGACCAAAAATCTTTTAGAACAAGGTAGCCGTTCTCTTGAAAGAAGGTGACCTGACTTGTATCTAACACTCTCTTCCTCCTCATGCATTGCTCTCCGGTGTTGCCTCTGTTTGGGGAGGGGGGAAGAGCCAGTTCACTGTAATCTGTTTTGCGGGTAGTGCCAAAAGGCTAAATTGCGCCTCTTCATCGTATGCCGTTGTTGTTTGATAGCCTGTTTTTGTGGGAGACTGATGCACGATGAGTTTACGGTTCTCTACATCTATCACCCAATATTCTGAGATACCTGCACGTGCATAGAGCAGAGCCTTTGTGACAACGTCAAAGTGGTAAGTCGTATCCGAGACCTCCGCCAAAAGGACAATATCCTCTGGGAGAGGGTGCTGTATATAGGCGAAGCCGTCCTCTTTGGTGACGACGACATCTGGTTCTGGCTCGCTGTACTGACCGAATGGGTTTGGCAAGGTGATGGGGGATTGCCCTCGTACTCGCCTCCGTCCAAAGAGCTCTTCCAGAGCGATCATCAGGCTCAAAAGGAAAAGCGCATGCGCGGGCTTCTGTCCCATTTTGTCATAAATCTCCCCATCGATGAGTTCATACCGTGCTTCCAGTATTCCAGTCTCTTGGAGCCGATTACACTCCTCCACCGTCCAGCGTTTTGGCTTAGGGCTTACGACACTCATCAGCACACCTCCTCATGCGTTGCTCTCACAACATATCCAACAGGGAGTCTCTTCTGCATTCTCACCCTCACTTCCTCTCTTAGCACGTAGAAAATGTCCAGATTCTTAGGCTGAATGTCTCTAGTCTCACCGGAGAGGTCTATAATAGGAAGTTGAGTACAATATCAGAAGCAAAGGAGGATGCAACGATGATTTTGGAGAGACTGAAAGGGAAAGTGGCTCTTGTGACGGGGGCGGCTTCGGGGATTGGATTAGCTTCGGCATTTCGCTTGGCAGAAGAGGGGGCTTCGGTTGTGTTATCCGATGTGCAAGAGACGCTACTGATGGAGCAAACTGAACGGCTTCAAAAATTAGGGCACAAGGCTCTTGGAGTTCTTATGGATGTGACTCAAGGCGAACAAGTGCAAGAGGGTGTTGAGAGAGCGGTGGCAGAGTTTGGAAGACTGGATATTCTCTTTGCGAATGCGGGGATCGGTTCAAGTGGTGCGCTTTTGGACGCGACGGAGAACGACTGGGATCGAGTTATGGGAATTAATGGTAAAGGGGTCTTTCTCACATGTCGAGAGGCGATCCGCCAGATGCTACGGCAAGAGCCTACGGGCGGCTCTATTATCATCAACGCCTCTATTTCGGGGCTTGCTGGCATTGCGGGGCAGGGGGTCTATGCGCCAAGCAAAGGGGCACTGGTGCAAATGACACGCCAATTGGGGATCGAGTATGCCACTCAGGGTATTCGGGTCAACTGTATCTGTCCGGGAACGGTAGATACACCCGTTCTACGGCGCGGAATGGCGGAGTCTGGTGCGCCGGATGCGTTTCTTGCCATGCTCCTTGCAGGGCACCCGATGGGGCGTATTGGGCGACCGGAAGAGATAGCCAGTGTCGTTGCTTTTCTTGCCTCCGAGGATGCAAGTTTTATGACTGGAGCGATCCTCGCAGTGGATGGTGGTTACACGGCACGGTAGGTTTCTGCCTGGGAGTTGCAAAAGAATGAGGAGCTATCCCCTCTCCCCAAAAAGGCTTTAAGGAGAGGGGATAGCAACGGAGAATTACGGAGTCATTGTCCAACTCAGGATGTCCTGAATGGCGGTCAAGCCTCCAGTACCACCCGTAAACCCGACATAGCCCGTCGTGTATTTTAGCGTGCCAGGAATGTCGACAGTATACGATTGGTTTGCGGTAGCGTTTGTGTTGATGTCTCGAATGGCAACTTTGAGGGTGATACCATCATAGGTCATGCTCACCTCGAAGACACCACCACTTTTCAGGTTAATGCCCGTCCCATTGAGGTCAATAGAGGGCACTGTTGGGGCGACGCCATTGGAATAGATTCCCGTCGAGTTCTCCCCTTCACCTTGATTGTTGTAGATGTCGAATTTAATCGCGACACTTCTAGGAATATTAGGCGCATTGCCACCCACATTGTCGGGACCATAGCCTAATCCTCCTCCCTGTGCGCCCAAAGCCCTTGAGGAGGCATTTTGGAAGGTGAAGGTAAAGCCATCAGCATCGGGGTTGGTTATCTGGAAGCGGAAAGTGTTTGTGAACTTCTTCAGACCGACCTTTGTGTTGAAGAATCCACTGCCCGCCTGCCCCCCCCCACCGTTTGTAATCCGAAGTAGCGATTCTGCTATTTGTGCGCTACCCGTTAGCCCCATCCCTCCTCCTCCTGCAAAACCACGTGGATAGTGGGGGTAGTTTGTCACGATAACCGCTAGTTGGGGTGGGTTGTCTACTGCCTCTTTCGAGTTGAAGTAGTTTGCGATGGCGTCTGCCGTTGCCCTATCTGCTTTTAGCGCAAAAGAGACTTTGCTTGCTCCTGCGTGCTGTTGGTCAAGCACATAGTTTGAGACATCCCACTCGTAGTACTGAGCGATATTTGTAACGCTTCTCGCTCCAAGCTTCTCTCCCAGAGTGGGCTGGTTATTTGCCTTGATGCTCGTCTCTTTCCACACAATGTCCGAAACGGCATAGGCAGTGACACGGCTCGTTTGTGCGGAGTTAGGACGCCCTCCATACAGTCGGAGTCGCGCCCGTGTGATGTTTCCCAAAAAGCCACTCAGTGGAAATCGAATATAGATAGTCCGAGTGTCTTTTGTGCTACCCTCTTTTACCTGCAAGTCTGTGGCGGTTCCAAAGTTCACATTCGCATTTGTGCCCGAAGCGGTGTAGGCGTCTGCGATGGCACTAAGAGCAAAGGTGTAGGCAGGACGCGCCGAAGCCTCATTTGAGCGACCACTCTCCCCAATGGTATTATACGCAGAGACCTTGTAGAAGTAGGTCTTGTTGTTGTACACATTGGTATCGTTGTACGAGGTGCCGCTTGTGGTAGCAATGGGAGTGATTGCCTGCCCGTTCGAGGTTAATCCCCTGTATATCTTGTAGCCTGTTGCATTGGTAGAGCCTTTCCAACCCAGGCGAACCATTATGTTGCCCGGTGTTGCTGCCAGAGCTGTGGGGGGGGGAGGGGGATCGGTGACTACAGGAAGCAGACCGTAGACCACCAACTGCCCCGAACCAAGCGCAGAGCCACGCGCTCCAAAGCTCGCCATATAGACTTTACCATTGGCGATAGTGGGCGGACAGTACTTGCCAAACATCCCAATGTCGTCCCGCTTTGCGTTCTGTTGGGTATTCCATAGCTCTTTTAGGCGGGGAACTCCGTTTCCGTCCAGAACAATGGTGTTTGCATCGAATGCGCGAACAAGCCCTGTGACTACCGCGTTGTTTGCGTTGGAGTCGAGTGGGTGCGATGCCCAAATAATCCCACTATCTGTCGTCTTTCCGTTTGCACTGATCGAAAGCATCGCGCCGGGCATTCCACCCGCGACTGCCACGGAACTCTGCGCAATGGGGGTTGGATTGAAGGTGTTTCCATCAAACTTGAAGACCTTCAAGGTGTCCTGTTCACTCCAAATGAAGAGGTTCTTGCCATTCTTGGGGCTATCATAGTAGATAGGGGAGCCGTGTATATGACCGTTTGTGGCTTGCCAGCTCTGGTGAATT
>CAMCUQ010000070.1 GCA_945878775.1 Chthonomonas calidirosea | reverse complement strand
GCTACGGTTAGATGAATAGGTTGGTGTTTGGACATGATATGGAGAGTTTACCATATATACCACTCTTTATACGAATGGACTACTAGCGTCCGGCGACGTTGGTTAATAGAGTATCAGTATCGTTGTGCTTCCAGTGGTTCAAGAGAACGGAGTTTCCTGCCGAGTCCTTGATTGTGGAGCTACTATCCAACCAGATCACCCGTGACTTGAGTGAAAGCCCCTGTACATTGCTGAGTGCTCGCCCTGTCACGTCGCTATTAAAACTCCAACCTTCGCTTCCAGCTTCTGGGTGCAGGTCTTTCAGGTCAAGATAGGGCAGTCCATTCTCATACTGCGTCTTGTCTGGTGAGAGTTGGTAGGTCTCATTGTTAAAGTGCTTGACCTCTCCCCCCGTCGTCTTCACATAATACTCGCCAAGTAGAACGCTCTTTCCTGTTTCAGAGATGGCGAAATAGACACGGCTTCCGGTTGTTGGAGCAAAATAGCTCTTGTAGTCCACGCTCGCCGATGTGGTGACAGCAGAATACTTGGCGTATGCCTTTTGAACTTGCATCCCCCACTGCTTTGCGGCGCGATAGTAGATGCGTATATTCGCGCTTTGGAGATTGTTTGCGTTCACAAAGGCTTCGTTGAGACGGATAGTTCCCGTTCGGATATTAATGCTAAAGTTGCGTCCTGCTCCCACACCACCTGTACAGGTTCCGGTAAAGGCGTCTATTTGTTCGCCTGTCGCTTTGTTGAAGATCAGGACAGCTGGCGTCGCGGTATTCCCCGGATCGCGGAACATACCGTTGTAGGCGGTCTGGTCTTCCTGCAACTCGCCCTGTGTGAGCAGGTTCGGAAGCGAAAGCTTCAGTTCAAAGGGTGCGCGGGTCGGCACGGCGCGGTCTTCGCGAATAATATGGTTGTCAAAGGTCAGGTAGTCAACTCGTGCCGTCAGCGGTTGGTTGCCTGTGGAGGTACGGAACGTTGTTGTTCGTCCCAACGGGTTGAAGAGCAGAACGCCCCCATTCGCGTTGTTTGCCCACTGTTGGCTATACCATGCATACTCGTAGGAGTCATCGGACCAAGTCGGCGCCGTTCCAGAGGTTTGAACAGGAGTGGAGCTGACAAGTCGGAAGCGACGGCTCACCTCTTCGCCCTCTTTGCGGAAACTGAGCGTATCATCGAAATCGGTAGGTTTCGGTTTGGTAAAATCTTTTTGAATATTTCTATCCTGATCTTCTTGGTTATACCATATCGAACGCCAGACAGGGCGCAGTGCCTCTCCTGAGAGAGGAGGATCCACATCGTCAACCCGAATATTAGTAGATATCGGCGTCACCACAATGCGTCCACCATCGTTGATATAGTAGTCGATCTGTATCTGAAAGTCACGGTAGGGTATGGCACGCCCGTTCTTCACACGAGGGAAGAACGCGATCATCTGGTTCTGGTAGTCGATAGTGTATTGGGTATCGTTGATGATACGTGGCGTCGTGTCGTTATTATCTACAGTAGCAATGGCTCCCTGCAGAATGCGCTCCATCTCTGCGCCGTAGACCTTGATCGAATCGGATGGGAAGGCAGAGGTTCCGAAGGCATTGAACACGGGACCAAACTGTAACATGTAGATCGCGCCGTACTGCCCCGTCACCGCGTTGGGTGTCGCCACTGGTAACCGAACAGGCTCGCCCTTGATAAAGCGTTTGCGGTTGATGTTGGAGTAGTAGTAGGGATCGACGCCGTTAGGTACGCCCGCTGGTAGCGTTGCAGGTCCCACATCGGAAAGGTCATCTGGAGAGATGTTCGAGACAGGTTTAATCGCTCCCGACGCATCTTGAATGGTTGCAAGAATCCCCTCTGGAAGTGCGACCTGATTCTCCATATCCGTCAGTTGTAGCTTGGCAAGAGACTGTCCGACGGTGTAATCACCTGTGCGCTGGATACTCAGAAATCCTGCGGGGAAGATTCGTGCGATGGCAAGTATGCCGATGAGCAGAACTACCATTCCGATGAGAATCTCCACGAGGGAGAAGCCTCGTCGCGCTCTCTTCTGTTTGCTGGCTCGAACCATATTATATCGCATCTCTTTCATCGCCCTCTAGTGACCCTCTGGAAGCGGTCTCTCCATTAAACATTGTGTTGGGGCATCAATCGCCCTCTGGTTTGGTTCGACTAACTCCGCCCCGTAAAAGTTCCCTCTCTCCTCACAACTTACTTGTAGCCGAGAGGGAGAGCTGTAAAGGCGAGTTTCGAATCGATCTTGCGTGCAGTACCGCTCAACAGTAAGACGATGACCGTTCCTTGCCGACTATACGCAGAGTGGTGCGTCACATAGGTCAAAATGGTGCGATCCGTGGGCGGGTTCTTATATTTCAGCTGTGTGACTCGTGCAACACCGTTATCGGCATCACACACATTTCCAAGAACACGAGACCAGTCGGGTGAATAGTGCAGCTCGTAAACAGCAGAGCCTGCCGGATCATGGACTGCCTTCCCGCTCTCATCCAACATAGGACCGATGTCGAGGCTGTCCATGGTGTAGTAGAGTTTAGGCTGTCCCACATAGGAGGCGGAGGGTAGCTCTCTATCGCCAATGGTTCCACAAGCTCCGCTGGTAGACTGCAACCAGGTGACAAGTTTACCGTTTTGCAGGATTCCATCTACAATCGTTGCGCCTGCGCCCAAAGGTGTGTTGATGGGATAGTAGACAGTACGAGCAATCCCCTGCCCCGTGGTAGGCTCCACGCCGTTGATAAAGCTCTCTGCGTCTTTGATCTGATTCTTGTAGGTATAGCCACGGAACACATTCTCATTGGACTCACCGATATGGGTACGAAAAGTTCCATGCAAATCTTTGAAGGGAACAACGGTATCTGCCGCTGAGAGAGCAGGACGGTAAGGTGGGTTCAGGGTGTCGTCGAGGGTCTCCGCATAGCCGAAAAGCACTGTTGGATAGTGTCCCTCATCCTCATAGTAAAGCTTTGCGCCTTGGTAGGCAGAGTAGAGTTTCGACATGGTACTACTCTGGCGCCCTTGCTCACGCACCGTTGCCATAACGGGGAACAGAATGGCGGCAAGAATGGCGATTATGGCGATGACGACAAGCAGCTCTATCAAGGTGAAGCCACGTCGTCCCTGAGTTTTTCCAGACATTCGCGTTTTCATATAAACTCTCCAAAGATACCAAGAAGATGCTCACCAATGAAGGTGAAACCGTATAAAATCCGAGTTAAGGAGTATAGCCCAAAGGTCCTTGCGGAATGAAACGGCTGAGCGGAATCGCGGCAGCCTTGCCATTCAGAAGAAGAACCATCGCTTTGTTCGAGTGCGCTACCGCCGCATGATAGGTACACCATGTCACCACGGTACGATCTTGGGGGGGGTCTTTGTATTTCAGCTGGTTTGGGGGATCATTCGCACCGCTTGCACCCGTCCAGTCCAGACTATAGTGCAATTCTGGGGTGTTCGTGTTGATGTTCCCTAAAACATCGACTCCTGGAGCCGTATCGTAGCTATCGTACAGGTAGAAATACGCGGGCTGACCAATGGGAATGGAGTTATCACAACAGTTCTCTTTGATAAAATCTTGGAAGAGAACCGGAGAGCCCACCAAAGGCGTACCCGCAGGGTAGACGGCACCGGTTACAGCAAGCGACGTATTGTGGGGAGAGTCGGGACAAAGGAATGTGCCTTTGTCTTTTAGGTATCTCTGCCCGACAATCAAAGGACTGTAGCTCAATTTATCGATGGGAAGAGGAACCCCATTCCCACCTGTGTAGAACGCAGGCTTGTTTGTGCCGGGATCGAGCATATCGCTTTGCGCGTAGCCCAAAAGCACGGCAGGAAACTTTCCATTGTCCTCACGATAGAGCTTCGTCGCGACATATATTTCGTGCAGGTTAGAGATACAGCTTGTCTCCTTCGCTTGAGCACGTGCTCGTGCAAAGACAGGAAACAAGATTGCCGCCAAAATCGCGATAATGGCGATAACGACGAGCAGTTCTATGAGCGTAAAGCCTCGGCATGGCTGGCTAGCAGATTTCATTTAGACCTCTCAGCCCTTCCCTCTCACACTCGAATCTGGGCATTCCACTTTCGTTTTTAGGACGACGGATCGCACGCAGTTGTTCCCACATTCCTTCCAATTCCCCCATCAGCTCTAAAAAAAACAGATAATCTGCTCTACGATGAAACAGACTTGGGAAGAGCATACCCCAGATACGCAGAAATCAGTATGCCTCCAAAGAATACGGTGAGCAAAAAACCGAGTACCATGAAGGGTCCAAACGGAATAGCAGTTGGGGCAACAGCAAAATCCTCTTCCACAGGAGCGGTCTCCTCACTCCAGCGGTGACGCACATCTTTTAAGTAGCCCCACACATCTCCCAAGCACAGACAGTAGGCGAGGGCGAACAGTTGTTCCCCTAAGTTCGAGTCTTCCTCAGGAAACTCCTGCGGACTTTCCGGCTCTTCCTCTATAATTGCCCGTTTTTGTCGAAAAAGGAGCATGAGGGGACCCACAATTGCCCCTGCACCAATGGCAAGGAGGAACCAGATGAGCAGAGTGCCTATCAGCCCTCCAGAGGGCGACACAAAACAGAGGAGCATGGCTCCCATGCCACGCGCTAAAAGCACGTCTCCTAGTCCCATCGCCTCTTGGCGTTTCCAAATCCAGCCTATCAGTCGAACAATGCCAAAAATCAGCACTCCTCCGACTGCTGCCACCAGAGAATAAGGCAACCAGCCCCAAAGGGGTTTGTGGGCAGGCTCTTTCTGTATTATCCCCACGATGTCCCGCACCAACGGAATGGCAAAAACAAGCACGTTGAGCGAATCGGGGATCGTGAACGTCTCTAGGTCAATAAAATATATTGGCACAAGCACGGCAGTAAATAAGAGCAGTGCAATACAGTCCGCGCCATTTTGCCAAAATCGCCATGCAATGACAGCAAAGAGTAGCCCCGTGAGGAGTTCCACACAGAAATATCGCCAAGAAATAGGCTGCTTGCACTGTCGGCATTTTCTACCTAAGAATAGGAAACTCAGGAGTGGCACCAGGTCTTGGGCTGAGAGAGAACGATTGCATTTGGGGCAATACGAGGAGGAGGGGCGCATAAGAGACTGCCCACGAGGCAGCCTCCAGATGACGACATTCAGGAAACTCCCAATCGTGATGCCTAGCACAAAGGCGGTAACAACCCAAAACCAGATTGGCGCGTCCGTGGTCTTCTCTCCCCTCTCAAAAAAGTCATTACACACAGAGGGGGAGTCCGGTATTACGCCGGACTCCCAAAACTACATCCGTGAAGCAGAGATAATCTACTTGTTATCCTTGTCGTCGCCACCACCAGTAAGGTTCTGAATGACGCTGACGAGGGGCAAGAACATGGCGATAACGATAAAGCCAACGCAGACCCCAAGGAAGACGATCATGATAGGCTCAATGGCGGAGGTGAGAGACTGTAGTTGCGACTCTACTTCGCCCTCATAGAACTCGGCGATCTTGGAGAGCATCTGATCCAGTGCTCCAGATTCCTCTCCAATGGAGATCATGTGGACGACCATGGGCGGGAACATGCGGCTCTTCTCAAGAGGAGTATTGATTTTGTCTCCCTCTCGGACACGGGCACGAGCGTTCATAAGGGCTTCGCTGATGATCTCGTTTCCTACGGTTCCTGCAACGGTCTCCATCGCCTGAAGGATAGGTACACCAGAGACAAGCAGGGTTGAAAGGGTACGAGAGAAACGTGCGAGGCAGATTTTATGCCCTAGTTTCCCAAAAACGGGAATCTTGAGCTTGATACGGTCAATGACACGACGTCCCACCTTTGTGGTTCCAAAGTACTTGATGCCGAACCAGAGAAAGACGGAGCCGCCAATTCCGATGTACCACTTATTCTTTAGAAAGTCGCTGAAATCGACGAGGAACTGCGTCATCGCAGGGAGCTCTTTCACTCCCAAGTCTTTGAAGAGTTCGATAAACTTCGGAACGATGAAGGTGCAAAGCCCCAAAACGATGAGGATAGCAACGACGACAACGATAGCAGGATAGGTCAGTGCTGCCTTTACCTTACGCTTAAGCTCCATGTCTTTTTCGAGGAAGTGTGAGAGACGTTGGAGGGCTTCCTCCAAAACTCCACCGACCTCCCCTGCTCGGACAAGTCCGATAAACAGGTTGTTAAAGACACGGGGGTATTTTTGCATAGAGCGAGAGAGGGTTTGTCCACTCTCAACTTCAGTCTGAATTTCACGGATGATACGTTTGAGCTTCGGGTTTTGGGTCTGCTCTCCAAGCACGTCAAGAGCGCGAACAAGCGAAACTCCAGCATCGATCATGGTGGAGAACTGACGACAGAAGATCGAGAGGTCCGCCAACTTCACCTTGCCATAACCGCCACCAGGGTTCTTCTTACGAACCCTCGCGCCTTGTTTGACATCAATGACTTGGAGACCACCCTCCTGCATACGGCGCTTCAGAATGTCGATACTTTCGGCTTCTGTGGACGCTTTTCGCACGTTTCCAGTGGCATCTCGAACGGTATATTCGAAGACGGGCATTGTTTTCTCTCCTCATGAGAAGGTTCCCTACAAAGCGCTAGCGCGTTGGAAGTAGGGAGCAGGAGTCATCGCTAGCGGTTGTAGCCGCCTTGTTGTCCTTGCACTGGCATGGTTGCCGTGCGAATCATCTTTTCAAGCTCTTGTGGGTTCATGGCGCGGGTCATCGCCTCGTCCATGGAGATGATCCCTTTCACGAAGAGATCACGAAGGCACTGATCCATCGTCTGCATTCCCACGTTGGCGCTTGTCTGGATCATGGAGGTGATCTGGTGCGCCTTAGCTTCACGGATCAGGTTACGAATGGCGGGGGAGGCACGCATGATCTCCATGGCGCAGACGCGTCCCGGCTGTCCTGCTCTCGGAATGAGCTGTTGGCAGACAATCGCTTGCAGGTTATTCGAGAGTTGGAGACGCACCTGCTCCTGTTGCCCAGAGGGGAACGAGTCGACGATACGCTCAACGGAGGTTGCTGCCGAATTGGTGTGCAGGGTTGCGAAGACAAGGTGACCTGTTTCCGCAGCGGAGACCGCCATCTGCATCGTCTCAAGGTCTCGCATTTCTCCAACGAGAATGACATCGGGGTCTTCACGAAGCGCGGCGCGGAGAGCGTTCTTAAATTGATGGGTGTCTTGCCCCACTTCGCGCTGATTGATGATACTGAATTTGTGGGTGTGCAGGTACTCAATCGGGTCTTCGATGGTGATGATATGCTCACTCGATTCGGTATTGATCTGGTTAATCATTGCGGCAAGAGTGGTGGATTTACCCGATCCTGTAGGTCCCGTCACCAAAACTAGTCCACGAGGCAGTTTTGTGAGCTCTTCCAAAATGGGCGGCAATGAAAGCTCTTTGAGGGTAGGTATCTTCTGTGGAATCTGGCGGAAGGCGGAGGCGACATTGCCTTTATCGCGGAAGACGTTCACACGGAAACGGGCAGTGCGTCCCAACTGGTAGGAGAAGTCTAGCTCTAGCTCTGTCTCGAAGCGTTGGATTCGTTCATCGGTCAGAATATCATAGATAAGACGTTGCGAGTCTTGAGGGGTCATCTTGTCCCAAGGCAAGGGGGTAAGAGCACCGTCCACGCGCATAATGGGAGGAATACCCACGGCAAAATGGAGGTCTGAGGCTCCTTTTTCGTGCATTGCTCTCAGAAGATCATCTATGTGGGAGTCTTCAAAGGAACGCAGTCTTACGGAAGCGGCAGGAACTTGTCCCGTCGCAAACTGTCCCGTCGGCATTTGTGGTTGTCCTGGCATAGGCGGGACGTTCGGGCGTGGCGGATTATTAGGAAAAGATGGATTCGTCAAGATGTTACACTCCTCATATCGTTCAAGGAACCAAGCAACAAGGTAGAATTTCAGAGATTATCAACACTCTGTGGCAACAACCCCTCTAATGGCAAGACGACAGCAGAAGGGTTTGTGTTCCCATAATATTTCTTAAACATAAACAACTGCCCTCTCCTCGAATTGCCCCAAGGGACCACAGGAGGAGAGTGCAGTAAACAGCGAGAGAGTTGGTTTTACGAATAACCAGCGGTGAAGATGACGCGCATAACCTCTTCGGGAGTGGTCATTCCTTCAAGGACTTTGATCAGACCATCCTCACGAAGTTCGTGCATTCCGTTTGCCTTAGATGCGGCACGGAGGTCGGGCAAAGTATTACGGCGGACGATCATCTCTTGTATCTCTGTGTTCACACGGAGAAGTTCGTAGAATCCAACACGTCCTTTATATCCTGTAAAGCGACAGATTTCGCAACCTTTACCGCGTGCAAGTTGAACAACCTGCCCCTCTTTTGCGTCCTTGAACCCAAAGCGTTTTAGGTTCATTGCATCCTCATCGTAGTACTCTTTACAGTTCGAGCAGATACGTCGTCCAAGGCGTTGTGCCATAATTCCGACGGTGGTTGCAGCAACAAGGAACGGCTCAACTCCCATATCGATAAGACGGAGAGTAGCGGATGGGGCATCGTTGGTGTGGAGGGTTGAGAGCACAAGGTGACCTGTTAGCGATGCTTCCACTCCGATACCTGCTGTTTCAAGGTCGCGCATCTCTCCTACCATAATAATATCTGGGTCTTGGCGAAGGAAGGAGCGCAGGGCACGCGCGAAGGTCAATCCCGCTTTATTGTTTACCTGAACCTGTGTGATACCGCCAAGTTGGTATTCGCAGGGGTCTTCAATAGTCAGGATGTTCTTCTCGATGTTGTTCAGGAGGTTGAGCAGGGAGTACTGAGTTGTTGTTTTACCAGAACCAGTAGGACCTGTGGAGAGAAGCATTCCGTTCGGCTGTTGGGCAAGCTCGATGAGTTGGTCTTGCACTTCAATGGTGAATCCCAGTTTATTGAGACCGATCATAACGCTACTTTTGTCCAGTACGCGCATGACGATTTTCTCACCAAAAAGGTTGGGCAAGCAGGAGACTCGCAGGTCGTAGGGTTTGTTCTCGTAGCTAATTCCGATACGTCCGTCTTGAGGAACTCGTCTTTCGGCGATGTTCATTTCCGACATAATTTTGTAGCGAGCGGTGAGCGGAGCCTTAATATAGTTCGGCATATTCATCGTTTCGTGGAGAACTCCGTCGATGCGGAAGCGAACGCGCATTCCACGTTTTTCGGGTTCCAGATGAATGTCTGAGGCTTTCTCTTTGATCGCTTGCTGAATGATGGTGTTTGCGAGGCGAACGATGGGCGCGTCTTCCACCTGTTTGGCGAGACTATCGTCGTCATCGTCTTTGGCGGCATCCCCTCTAGCACCATACTCTGCCATGACCTGTGCCATAACCGATTTGGCATCTGCGCCAATAATATCGTCGGATGCTCCGCCTGCCGCAGGCGCAGGTGCGCCACCTTGTCGGAAGGGGTTTAGTCCGCCAGCGCGTCCTGCGGGGGGAGCCGAGGCAGGCCCCGTGGGTGGCTCTACTGCAACACCAGCCCCGTAGAGGCGGTTAATACTATCTTCGATGTGGTCGGGAACGGCAAGAACGCCACGAATGATACAGCGAGAGACAAGGCGAAGTGAGTCGACGATTTGAATATCGTCGGGGTTAGGCATTGCTATGTAAAGAACGTTACCCTCTTTTTTGATGGGCATGACATTATGGCGCTTAGCAATTTGAACAGGTACAACGTTGATTGCCGACTGTTCAGGCTTAAACACACTAAGGTCTACAAAGGGTTTCCCACTCTCGGCAGCTTTAGCCTCATAGACGTGAACAGGGTTCAAGCCCATATCCACAAGAATCTTGACAATGTCACCACCCGTGTTTTGCTGGGTCTTCTTGGCATTTTCAAGCTCCTGTGGAGAGAGATAGCCCTTCTCCAGCATATAGTCACCCATCGTTTTACGCGCAATTGCCATTGTTTCGTCTCCACCTTGTTGGTTGAATGCCCCTCTTCATAGAGGCATTCTCTGGTCTCACCACGTATGTAATCTTCTATAACCCACCGTAAATAGAGCACAAGCAGACGCAGAATTATAACACAACCTATCTATTCATGCAAGAGGTTATTCCATATCATACCTAAAGAGTCCTCCGCAACTGACATTCTTTTTATTGAATCTTTATCAATGCCTCAGCCAAGTATTCTCCACAGCGCCCCCATCCAGCCCCAAAATCAGATTTTTTTGAGTAGTCCGTCCAGCACAGCGCGTTCCATTATGTCTGTGGGGGGCCACACGCCTGTCCAGCGTTGAAACGCAAATGCGCCCTGATAGACCAGCATTTTCACACCACTGAGCGTCGGGCAACCGCGCCGTTCTGCTTCGGACAACAGGCGGGTGCAAATAGGGTTATAGACAAGATCATAAACAAGTAATTCTGGATGCAGTCCGGCGAGTGGTATTTCTGGCAGAGTTTCTGTATGGGGATACATTCCAACACGGGTGGTCTGTACGAGCAAATTGGCTCGAAGCAGTGCCTCAAGGCAAGCTTGCTCATCCCCCGGCAGTAGCACTTCAACGGCTCCTAGCCCCGCCTCTGCCACAGCGGACGCAAGCCTCTCTGCTCGTTCTTTAGTACGATTGAGCAGAATGATGTGCGCCCCTTCCCGTGCCAAACGAAAGACAACGGAACGGGCAGCTCCACCTGCCCCTAATATAAAGACGGTCTTACCTGCCACTTTGAAGCCTCTCTCGCGTAGAGGTTCCCAAAATCCGCGTCCGTCGGTATTATCTCCCAAAATCCGCCCCTCAACTATATGGACGGTGTTAACGGCTCCAATGTCGCGTGCCTCTTGTGTAAATTCATCAATAAAAGGCAGAACGATCTCTTTATGAGGAATGGTGAGGTTCGCGCCCACAATTCCAAGTGCGCTGAGGCTTCGGACAGCCACTCCGATCTGTTCAGGTGGGACAGCGAACGGTACATAAACGTAGGGAAGCCCTAGCTGCGTGAAAGCGGCGTTGTGCATGGCAGGAGAGAGGCTATGCTCCACAGGATAGCCAAAGACTCCCACTACTTTAGTGGCTCCAGAGATAGAGAAACCGAAGGAGTGATCTCTATTCGACGCTAGCAAAGTCATTCTTGTTCCCTCATTCTCCCTTTGGGTGTTTGATTTGCCCATTGCGGCGAAAATGGCGGAGTAGAAGCCTCTCTGGAGGTCGGCTGATATAGCGTGTGTAGGCAAACTCCTTGGGGTGTATAGGAGCTGCCATAATGGTGTAGATTCCCATGCGGTTTCCCCCCAAGATGTCCGTGAACATCTGATCACCTACCATCGCCGTCGCCTGTGGAGTCGTGTCAATTGCCTTTAATGCCCGCAGGAATCCCCCACGTGACGGCTTTTTGGCTTGGCGCACGTTGGGACATTGGAGTCGTTCCGCAATGCGCTCACTGCGCAGGCTCCAAATAGAGTTCGAGAGAATACAGAGCTTCAGCCCAGCGGACTTGAGCGTCTCTAGCCATTGTAGGGTCTCTTCTGTGATGTCTTCCCGATGCCACAGCACAAGAGTGTTGTCTAGATCGAGAATGACCCCTTTAATGCCACGTTTCAAGAGTAGTTGCGGGTTGATCTGGGTCACGGATTCCACCATGAGGTCAGGGCAGAGAAGCCTTAGCCCTCGTTTGGGAAGCGTTTTCTGGTTTTTGTTCAGGTGCATTGTTTCTGGTTTTGAGCTTTTTGGGGTCATGGGTTCAGTTCGTGCTTCCGCTGTCGGATCGCCGCCTCATGTTCCGTTTTGGTGCGCGAAAAGAGGTGTGAGCCGTTGGGTAGGGCAACATAGTAGAGATAGTCATGGTTTTCAGGTAAGAGTGCCGCCACGAGCGAGGCAAGTCCTGGGTTGGCGATGGGTCCGGGTGGCAATCCGGCAACGCGATAAGTATTGTAAGGTGACTTCACTTTGAGGTCTGCAAAAGTCACGTGGCTCTTATGCCTCCCAAGGGCATAGAGCACTGTGGCATCCACTTCGAGTCTCATCTTCTTTTCCAGTCGATTGTAGATGACCCCTGCGATCTTTGCACGGTCTGAAGGGATTTTCGCCTCTCTCTCAATCATAGATGCCACCGTTACCAGCATATGGAGATCGAGGTTGCGCTTCGCTATCTCTTGCTGATAGGGGCGATAGAACTTTGCAAAAAAGTTCATTAGCATAGTCTCAATGACCTTCTCTGGTGGCACGTTATGCCCAAAGAAATAGGTGTCTGGAAACAGATACCCCTCTAGGGTCTGCTTGGGAAGAGGGAAAGCGACATGCAGTGCCTGAATGGCATTCGGGTCTGTAGCCACTGCCAAAAACTGAGATTGAGAAAGGACTTGCCGGCTCACCAACATATCTGCTATCTGGTTGAGAGTATAACCTTCTGGTATGGTGATGCGGGCACGTGCCTCTCCCTCTTCACTAATACCCGATTTGAGTGCCTTCACGATTCGGCTTAAAGGCATATCGGGGGAGAAGGTATAGTCCCCTGCCTTCAAGTCTTTGCCTTCTCCGCACCACTTGAGATAGAGCAGGAACGCGTACTTGCTGCGAATAACACGCTCCTCTTGTAATCTTTCTGCGATCTCGCCCACCCCTGCCCCCGAGGGTATCTCTACCTTTGTGGGAATGTGTTGGTGGGAGGCGGGAGCAAATAACACGAAGGCTCGCCATACCAATAGAAGCAAAAGAAATAAGACACTGCCCACCACTATCCCTCTTTTACGAGGTAATTGGCGTTGCATTTCAAGGCGCATTAGACTTGATGGCTCTGTTTGGGTTGGTGGAGAGTTCCCCTCACTCATAGGTCACTTTTTGCCTTTGAAGCGTGGTGCTGCACTTCGAGCCAACGTTGAAGAATGAGGGATGCCGCCAATGAATCGAGTATCTCCTTCCGCTCTTGTCGCGTGCGTCCTGCCTCAATAAGAGGCTGTTCCGCCTCCCAAGTCGATAGGCTTTCATCTTGAAAATAGAGAGGTATGCGTAGATAGTTCCGCAAAGTGGCAACAAAATCCTGCACAAAGAGAGCCTGCTTTCCAACGGAGCCGTCGGATTGTAATGGAAGCCCTACGATAATGGTAGCGACGTCGTACTGAAGAACCATTTCTTGCAGTGCCTGCGCGTCTTTGCGTTTGCCGGGTTGACGCATGAGCGTCTTTTGTGGTGACGCAATCGTTCCCGTTTCGTCCGATAGCGCGATCCCTATTGTTTTTGTTCCAACATCTAATGCTAATATGCGCGACATGATCGCCCTATTCTAGCAGTGTAGCCCCTGCTTTTCTGCGAAATCACCTATGTTTCGAGAATCTTCTCCCCTACGGTCTAGCGATCAGGGAGAAACAGGTCGGCAATGAGAGGGCGATGGTCGGAGCCTACAGGGCTTCCTGTCCAGCAGTCTAGCGTGACCCATTCCCGACTAAGAAAGATGTGATCGATTCTCACAAAGTCGTGTCGTGCAGGTGAAATATGCCCGAAGGTGTAGCCATAGCCACGCCCTGCCGCATTGAATGCGTTGTAAAGGTTACTATCTGTCATCTCCTGATAGAGCATAGATTGTACAGGTGCATTTAGATCGCCCGCCAGAAGCACGGGTCCAAACTCCTGCTTGAGATAGTTCCCCAGGCGAATGGCTTGTATTTGGCGCACTTGGTTGTTATCCATCATACGCTCTAAGAATCGCTCACTCCGATTGCGTAGGGCATTTAACCCGGAACGTGGGGAGAGGAGATGAACGGTATAGACAGTGACCACTCGCTCCTTGATTTTGAGCCGACAGCGCAGTGCGTGGATGCGTATCGTGGATACCGAGAGATCGCGCAGTTCCGCTTCCAAGATAGGATATTTGGTGGCGAAGACATACTGATTGACGACCTGAGTATTCCAGCCCTGAAGGAATTTCGCCAATGAGTCTTTATACGTTCCGTGTGACTGTTGAAGCAGTATGATATCGGCATGAGCCTCTTGGATATTGCGCGTCATCTCCTCTTGCCCATAGTGCCCGTTCTTCACATTGTAGGTCAAGACTCGCAGGTGTGTCCCCGACACACCTTTCAGGTTGGTATTGTGCATACTCCATCGAAAATCCATGACGGGAAATATCACCCATAGGAGCATGAGGCAGGGCAACCAGGTTCCTTGGCGGTAGGATTTCCAAAACCATACCAAGAGCACGAGAACCGGCACCCCCCAAACCCATTGGGGGAGGTACTGGTTATAGGCTCCCCACCAAAAGATATCGGTACCCAAGTACCCTAACGCTACCAGCGCAATGAGCCAGAAGCCATAGAGATAGGTGATTACTTGGAGGGCTTTAGGAGGTGGAGGCTCATTGAGAGCGTCCTTCTTATTCGGCTCAGCACCTCTCTCCTCCTCATTTTCAGTGTGGGGTCTCTGGAAGCGTGTGATTCTCAAACGACGCGACTTTTGGTCTTGCATGGTCAAAGTATGGTGTTCCTGTCTCGGAGTTCCTGCCCTCGATCTCAACTCTCGAAGGCGCAGATATTCTCTCCTTCCCTCTCATTATCGGAAAACTTTTTGCCGAGTGTGGAGTCTCTTTGTAAAGATTTCTCTCACTGTACGCGAAGGGCGTTCAAATCACCGCACACGAAGAGCGTTCAAAATGGTCGCCAAATCGAGAACCTCTTGTAGTAATGCTCCCATGGCAGGAGAGATATGCCCAGCCCCCGCCAAAGCCATCAGCAACCCACTCACTCCGATTCCGAAGAGGATACCCTGTTTTGCCACACGAACCATACGTCTGCCTAAGCGAATAGTGTCTGCAACCCTCTCCATGTTCTCCACAGTAATAACGACATCTGCGGCATCTGTGGCGATTCCTGCCCCATAGCCCCCCATCGCGACGCCCACTGTTGCCGCCACGAGGGCAGGTGCATCGTTGATCCCGTCCCCCACCATCATCACCGTTCCATTTTCCCCCAACTCCTGCACGGCACTCAGTTTATCTTCTGGTTGCAGGCGAAATCGTACCTCCTGAATCCCAACTTGAACAGCAACGGCGCGTGCAGTCTCTTCTGCATCTCCCGTCAACATCACAATCCGTTTGATACCCATCTCTCTCAATCTGCTTACAACAGACTTCGCCTCAGGGCGTACTGTGTCCTCAAACACCATCATTCCGACGAGAGTGGTTCCGACAGCAACAAAGGCGACGGTTTTCCCCTCTGCCCCAAGTGCATGATGCTCCTCGATCCTCTCATCAGTAATGTCAACC
>CAMCUQ010000069.1 GCA_945878775.1 Chthonomonas calidirosea | reverse complement strand
TGGGTACACCGGCTCGTCCGCCCCAACCGCGTGGTTATTCGCAAGGGAGGCAAAAGGGAGTGAAAGTCACCCCCGCGACGAGATACAAGACCGTCTACAAGGCAAAAAACAAGACAAATAAGACTTCAGCACTTGTCTAAACGTCAATTGATAGCATCCGCCGTCTTATCGGTTTGGTGAGCGCGATTATCATCATTGAAAACGTCGGGATAGAGCCAATCATACATCACGCGTTGCACGTTTACGGTGACATCGATCCCAAAGTAGGCGAGAACATACGAAAGGCTTTTGTACGCAAAGCTCCCTCGTGTCTGGTTTTTGCGTAGCGTCTCTGCCTCCTGCTGAAGCTGTTTCGCTGTCAAGCCTTCAAAGAACCGTTGTGCCGCTTTGGATCGCTCATTATCCCCTGACGCAGCCAGCAACAGCTCTTGCGAATGGCGCAAGAAAGGCGTCTTATCGAGTGCCGTGGGGTTATTAGGAGGTTGTGGGTTCTGCCTCGAATTTGTATCGCGTGGGTTGGTAGGCTCCATCACTTCACCAGGGCGCGGTCTTGGCTTCACCGGAGTCGGGTTTGTCACTGCTGCTTCGAGCATATTCAGTATTTGAGTGTCTTTCACCTCTCGCGCCATATCGCGTGGTGTGCGCCCTAGATTGTCTTGAATATGAATATTCGCTCTGTTAGCAATTAAAAGTGCAACCGTGCGCGGGCGTCGATTCAGCACCGCACAGGCGAGAGCGGTAGAGCCTGTCGAATCACGGACATCGAGACGCGCCTCTGCCTGCACTAGCTCCTCCACTGTTCCAATATATCCCCCAATGGCAGAGAGAATAAGCGGAGTGTGCCCTTTGCTATCCACCGCGTTCACATTCGCCTTGTTTTCCAAAAGAAGACGAACCATAGGCACATGGGCAATCGCAAGGTGTAGAGCCGATCTTCCCAACGAATCGGTTTGGCGTAGACTGGCACCCTGATCTAAAAGAGACTTGACGCGTGCCACATCCCCTGCCTCCACCGCTTTCAGAAAAGTCGATTTAGAACGGGAGGCTGTTTTGCTCGTCCCTTCCTTTTCACTCTGCTCCGTTTCAGTCGTGCCAGTAGAGCGGGTGCTCTTTTTTGTCTCGCGTGGTCGTTGTGCCTTCGCACTCCCCACGCTTCCCAAGAATAGCCACACACAGACTGCGCCAATAATAAATTGTCTCTCTTGTCGATGAAAACGCATCCTGTTTTCTCCTCTAGTTTGGCACACACGCATCTCTACAGGGCTCCCAGTCGTTTCAAGGCTTCACGGACAGTGGCATCGTCGGGAGTTAGTATCAATGCCGCCTTAAATTGCGCTATCGCCTCCTGCTTGTTGCCCTTCTTCTCGTAGATAGCCCCCAGCCGCTTTCTTGCCTCAGACTTAACGATAACGGGATAGGCAGCGTGCTTTAAGATATTCCCGTAAATGGGGATAAGTTCCTCCTCTCTCCCCTTATCTTGAAGCATTTGTGCCACAATGGAGAGAGCCTGATAGTCATCAGAACGCGCCTTTACCACCTCTTGCAAAAGAGGGAACGCCAATTCGTGCTGTTTCTGATCCAAGTAGCGCATCGCAAGCTGACGCACAAACCCGACGCGTATATCGGCAATGAGGTCTTTACGACTAGACAACTTGACGAGCATTTGCGTCGCCTCCTCTTTTTTGCCCGTCTTATCTAGCCCCTCAACAAAAGCCTGTTGTGCCACCATGTCCGAGTTGTACTTCGTTGCCATCTCACGCAACAATACCAAAGCCTCATCCCATCGAAAATGCCTCTGAAGCACCTCAATGCAAGCCTCTTGCGTCTTACGATTCGCTTTATTTTTGACTCCAAAGTCATTGATAAACTTCAGTGCCTTCTCTGCCCCCTTCAGCTTCTCTGTCTCCTCATACACAACAGCAAGCAAAGTAGGGTCCATAGGGAATTTTTCTAAGCGTATCAAAGCCCACTCTAAAAAGGCGGGGCGACGCTCCTCCAAAACATAATTTTGCAAGAGGTCACCATAATACTGTTCGTTATAGGGTTGCGCCTCAATCATCTGCTCGAAGAGGACACGTGCTTCCGCATATCGCTTCACACGCGTGAGGATCGTCGCCATGCGGACTTTGACCCACTGCTCCTTGGGTGCGCTCTGTAGATAACGGCGGTAATAAGTAATCGCTTTATCGTCCTGCTGCGCCACTTCACAGGCAGACGCCAACGCTCCCAGCAAGCGTACTTCTTTCGGATATTTGGGAATGGCGCGTTCGTACTCGGCAACCTCCAACGGGATTTTATTGTTGCGACGGTACATCATTCCAATATCGAGAGAGACTTTCACGGGGTCTTTGTCTCGAACAGCGATGCGGCGATAGATGTTTGCGGCACGCTCCAGCCTGCCTCCACTCTCCTCAATGCGTGCCATCTCCGTGAGGGCAGTGGTGTCTAGGGGGAGATAGAGCGAAAGATCGTCGTACTCTTTGAGGGCGAGTTCCGTCTTCCCCGCCGCTTTATAGGTGTTTGCCAGATCACGCAATACCTCAGGGGTGGGGCTGATACCGCTCCGCTTCGCTTGCGCTAAATCTATCTCTTTTGCCTTGAGCAGATACTGAATGGCGGTATCATACTTCCGTTCGGCACGATCCAATGTCGCCAAACCACGGAGCGCCTCCACCTGCCGCGACTCTGAGACTACCCTCTCAGCACTCGTAATCTGTCGGTGCTTTTCAACCTCTAGCACCTTTTCAAATTGCAAACGCGCCTCTGGCATCTGCTTGAGGTTCGTAAGAATACGCCCTTTTTGCAAAAGCCCAAGGGTATCATTAGGACGCACTTTAAGGTAGGCTTCCCATTGCTTAATGGCATCTGCCTTCCTATCTGCTAGCTCTAACACATCGGCGGCTTCAGCATAAGAGGCAAGCTCCAAAGGTTTTTTGCTACGATACTCTTCCCACACTTTCACCACATCATCGGCACGCCGTTGCGCTTTGTAGATTCGGGTCATAGTGTAGTAATAACGAATACTCTCTGGCTCTTTTGCCATTCTCTTGCGAATGATCTCTGTCGCCTCTTCATAGCGGTTTGCCCGTTCATACAGATAGGCAAGCCCCTCTTGAGGCAAAACATCGTTCGGAGCCAATTGCACAGCCTTTTTGAAGAAGGTTTCTGACCGACGGTAGCCCTCAACACGCGCCTTATAATCGGTACGTGCGGCAGCCTCTTGCATCTCACACAAGCCCAATCCTATCCACGGGCGTATATCCTTTGGCTCAATTTGGGAGGCACTATTGTAATGTATTTTCGAGGCGTGATAGTTCTCCAAGCCATAGTAGAGTTGCCCTGCATTCAGACGAGCCGAAAAGTTAGAGGGCTGAAGCTCTATCACCTGAAGATAGCCTTTGAGAGCCTCCACAAGCTTGCCTGCTCTCTGTCGCAAAAGAGCCTGTTCGAAGCGAATGGCAGGGTTCTTGGGGTCGAGTCGAAGAGCCTCTTCATACTCCTGAACCGCCAAATTCACCCTATTCGTCTCCCGATAGAGGTTTGCCAAAAAGAGGCGTGGTTGAAGCATCTTCGGCGCGACACTCTTCGCCGCCTTACCCGCCGCTTCTGCTAGTACAAACTTCTTCTGTCGCACATAGGTGATCGCCAAATTCATCTGGGTCTGCGGGTTCTGGGGAACCAGTTTTGCCGACTGCACAAAGGCGACTTCCGCCCCCGCCAGGTCGTTTTTAGCAAGCGCAATGAGTCCCAGAGTAAAGTGAGCAGAGGCTCCCAAAAGTGGGGTTGGCTTGAGGCGAAGCACCTGCTCTGCCTCTTTTTTTGCCTCCTCAACACGCCCTTGAGAAGCGTCTATATTCGCTAATTCTGCCAAGAGCGCGGGGTTGTTGGGATTGACTTGGCTTGCCTGCCTCAAAGTGTCCGCTTGCGCCTTGAAGTTTCCTTGCGCCGCATAGAGCCGTCCCATATTGGTATAGGCGGGTAAAAGAGTCGCGGGGGGCAGCTTTGCTATCTGACCAAGCCGAATGTACTCTTGGTAGGCGGCTAATGCTGGAGCCAACTTGCGCTCACGGTGGAGACGCACAGCTTTTTCAAACTGCTCTGCTGCCTGTCGCACCGCCGGAGGCATCTGGGGAACCGTGTTCGGGGGAGGGGCAGTTTTGCTTTGGGGAGAGGGAGGCGTTTGTGCCCATAAAGTTGCTGAAGAGAGCAACATCGCTCCCAGCAAATAGCCCATCCCTGTCTTCAAGAATCTATATCGCGCTCTCATCTCGCTTTTGACATCTCCGTCTTCTCCAACTCAAGGTTATCTCTCACAATATACCACAAATCCCCTCTCCTTTTCGCCCCAAGCCACTCTATCTCCTCGTTCAAGGCGTTCCAAAGAGCCGTTTGGCGGACATAGGCTTGCCGATCTCCCAATAGCCCCTTCAGAACACCTGAAGTTACACGCAAAATGGCTTTTTATAGGCGTCAGTGATGCATTATGCTTGACAAAATGAGAGGTTAGAGTGTATCCTGTTACACACTATAAACACCTTTTTCAAAGGATACCACCCATCCCCTACCATGAGGCAGCCTTGTGCATTTTTGGGATAGGTGTGTATCCTCTGCTTTTATTGGCAGAACTGCTCACAACATCTTAACATTTGAAGGAACGAACGCATTATGCAGGTAACCACCGAGCAGCCCGATCCCTGCACGCTGATACTAGACATCTCCGTTGAAGCCGACCAAGTTGCAAAAACTTATGATAGCACCTACCGTGAGTTTAGCCGCTACGTCAATGTCCCCGGTTTCCGTCCCGGCAAAGCACCCCGCGCCTTGCTGGAGAAATATGTCAATCAAGATCGCCTCCGCGAGCGTGCACAAGAAAAACTGATCGGCGAAGCCGTACAAGAGATTCTTGAAGAGCAAGACATACAGCCTTTCCGTGCGCCTACCCTCGATGCAAAGCCGATTGAGGACAAGCAACCCTATGCATTCAAAGTCACCATCCCCCTTGAGCCACAGGTTACCCTAGGCGAATATACAGGTCTCACTGTAGAGCGCCCTGTCTTCCCTGTGCAAGAGGCGATGATAGATCAACGTCTCGAGCGACTACGCGCCGAACATGCCCGCATAGAGCGCGTCACCGACCGCCCCGTTGAAGCAGGTGATATGCTCATTGCAGAGGCATCAACCCACATCCAAGGAGAAGAGGAGGCGTCTCCAAAACGTCGCCAACTCATTCAACTCGGCAACACCTCTCCCGCCTTTGAAGAGAACCTCATTGGCGTGAATATTGGGGAAGAGAAGACATTCGACTATACCTATGCCGAAGACTATAGCGATGAAAACCTCGCGGGTAAAACCGTATCCTACGCCATCACAGTCGCTAGCATTAGCGCAAGACGGCTCCCCGAGCTTGATGATGCCTTTGCACAACGCGTTGCAAGTGTCGACACCGTAGATGCCCTTAAAGAGAGCATTTCGGCTCGCATGGAAGTCGAAGTAAAACAGTTCAGCGATCAGGTTGCAGAACAGCGCATCATCGAGCATATCGTCATGAACTCCGTCGTCAACTATCCACAAGCACTCGTTCGCGAAGAGGTGGAAGATGCCTACCGCCAGCTTGCCGCCGAGGTACGCCAAAAGGGGTATACCTATGAGGCGTGGCTTCAGGCAAATGATCTCACTCCCGAAACACATCTTCAGGGCGTGACTGAGCAGTCCGATAATCGTGTTCGTACCATCTTGGCTCTGCGCCAAATCGCTGTTCAAGAGAACTTCCAAGTCACTGAAGAGGCAATTGACGCCGAGTTTGCCAACCTTGTTCAACAAGGGCGGATCACCGAAGAGCAACTCCAAGAGTGGATAGATGATAATCGTCGGCGCATGCAGGTTGCAAACGCTTTGGTACAACAGAATCTGCATAATTTCCTATTTGAGAACAACATCATCACGGATGTCCAACAGGCAGAGCCGCCAGACCCCACCGAAGTTGAAGAGGCAAATGCAGAGGAAGCGTAGAATGTTCCTTGCGTTGCCGAAAGCGTCTGTTTCAGCCTCTCGAAAACCCGTAGTGGTACCCATCGAGAGGCTCTCTCCCTATTAGGGAGACCCTTCCGGCGTAGCTGCCGGGCATTACACTGAGGAGCAAGACGACATGGATCGCATTCTACGTCCCCCCAAAAACGTTATCCCCATGGTTGTGGAGCAAACAGCACGCGGAGAGCGTGCCTATGACATCTACTCCCGCCTTCTTAAAGACCGCATCATCTTCCTTGGCGAACCCGTTACCGACCACATGGCTAACCTCATTATTGCAGAGATGCTCTTTCTCGAAAAGGAAGACCCCGATGCAGATATTGAGCTTTATATCAATAGCCCCGGCGGAAGCGTCTCCGCAGGTCTCGCCATCTACGACATTATGCAGCACATCAAATGCGATGTCGCCACCATTTGCGTAGGGCTTGCTGCCTCTATGGGAGCCGTTCTGCTCACCGGAGGCACGACAGGCAAACGCTACTCCCTCCCCAACTCACGGATCATGATCCATGCTGTCTCTGGCGGCTATGAGGGTCCTGTACAGGATGCAGAGATTCGTCTCAAAGAGATGGTGCGTATGCACGACCTCTTAAACGAGATTATCTCCAAGCATACAGGGCAAACCAACGAAAAAGTACGCCGTGATATGGATCGCGATTACTTCATGTCGGCTCAAGAGGCACTAGAATACGGTATTATTGATAAAATTGCTGAAAAAGCAGACCGTTAGTAGCCGATAATAGATCACCATCCAAGATTGAGGGAGTAGGACATTGCCTAGAGAGTTCGACAAAAACGATAGCCGATGCGTCCTTTGCGGAAAGACCCGCGAACAAGTCAAGAAGCTCATCATAGGTGTCTATGGGGGTGTCTGCCTCGATTGTGTAGACCTCTGTAACGACATTATTCGTAGCGACCCTAATATCTCTGACCGTAGCCGACTGCCCACCATCGGCACGATCCCAAAGCCCAAAGAGATGTTCCGCATCCTGAGCCAGTATGTAGTGGGGCAAGACCGCGCCAAGCGTTCTCTCGCCGTCGCTGTCTATAATCACTACAAGCGCATCAATGCCCCCGGCAACGATGTAGAACTCCAAAAGAGCAATATCTTACTCTTGGGTCCCACAGGCTCTGGTAAGACGCTTTTGGCGCAGACTCTGGCAAAACTACTCAACGTTCCCTTTGCCATTGCCGATGCTACCACTTTGACAGAGGCAGGATACGTAGGCGAAGATGTCGAGAACATTCTGCTCAAGCTGATTCAAGCAGCCGATAGCATGAACCCCGGCGCAAACTTTGAACAAATCATCAAAAGCGCACAGCGCGGTATCATCTATATCGACGAGATCGATAAGATTTCCCGCAAGAGCGATAACCCCTCCATCACCCGTGATGTGAGCGGGGAGGGAGTCCAACAGGCTCTACTCAAGATTCTTGAAGGAACGGTTGCCAATGTACCCCCGCAAGGAGGGCGAAAGCACCCCCAACAAGAGTATGTTCAGATCGATACCTCTGGTATCCTCTTCATCTGTGCAGGAGCCTTCGAAGGTTTGAGCCAGATCATTGAGCATCGAATCCACCATCGCTCTATGGGCATTCGTGCCAATGTGGGAACCAAAGCCGAGCGGGAAGTCCAAAAAACGAGCCTCTTGCAGAACGTCATGCCCGATGATCTGCTGAAGTTTGGACTCATACCAGAGTTCATCGGACGTCTGCCCGTTGTTGCAACTCTCGATCCACTGGACGAAGAGGCGATGCTTCGCATCCTCGTCGAACCCAAGAACGCACTGGTCAAACAGTACAAACGGTTCTTCGAGTATGATGGGGTAGAACTTCTCTTTGAGGAGCCTGCCCTACGCGCCATTGCCCGTGAAGCGATGAAGCGTAGCACCGGAGCGCGTGCGCTTCGTACTATCCTTGAAGAGGTCATGCTCAACATCATGTACGAGATTCCCTCTACTCCTGAGATCAAGCGTTGTCTGATTGAAGAGCATACCGTCACTGAGCGTAAAGAACCAAAAGTCTTTACTGCGGCAGAACTCAAGCAAGCCTCGTAGCTCTAAACAGAAACGTGCAAGTCCCAAAAAGCCCCCCTCTTCCTAACTCTGGAGAGGGGGGCTAATAGCTACACAGTACAGAAAACACTTCAATCTTTAGACAGTGCTATCAACGCATTCGCAAGAGAACCACGCCAACTCAAGTAGTCATGACCTCCGCTAAACTCCGAATACATCACCGAATACCCCTTTGCCAGCAATACATCGCGTATCCTCCGGTTGTTCTGTACCATGCTAGTCGCCTCTAAGCGTCCAACCTCCAACCAAAACCGCAAAGGTAGCCTCTGTGAGGTAGCGAATTGCTGTGCTAACCAACCATCTTCAGATATAGGAGAGGAGGATCGATTGCGCTCTGGACTACCATGCCAAAATGCCCCGGACTGGGAAAGAATATTTCCAAACACCTCAGAATGTCGCAATCCACAGTAGCCCGCCATTAACCCTCCTAAGCTCAAGCCACCGACAATCACACTCTCCGCCCCCGCGCGGATGCGGTAGCGCGTTCTTGCCCAAGGGATTAACTCCTTTGCCATAAAATCGGCAAAACTCACAGAATAGCGCAAATCACGAAAGCGAGTTCCTTGTGAGTGAACAAAAACCGCAATGGTCGGAGGTATCTGTTTCTGTGCCACCAAGTTATCTAGAATGGTCGGAGTAGAGATAAGAGTTTGGTAGTCCTCACCATCAAAGAGCACAAGGAGGCGACAAGGCTCAGCCTCTTTTGAGTACCCTGAAGGTGTGTATACCGTTATTGCTCTCTCCTCTTTAAGGAAAGCACTCGTCAATTTCTCTTGGGAAAGAAGCCCTTTTAAGATGCCTCGCATAGGAATCCGCCACGGTTGCAAAGGCGCATTAGGCAATTCCATGTAGGGTCCATCGTTAATACTCTTGGGGTTATGGGGGTCAGGTGGGTAGGTCTCAGCTAAAACCTTTTGTGCAAGTTCTCCTCGCATTGCAGGCTTCTCGACAGCGGCAGTTACCCTAAGACTATAGGCAAAACGAGCATCGCTTGGAAGATGCTCCGTCAAATACCAAACATCGGTACTGGGTAGTCTTGCCAAAGGCTTCGCGCGCTCACTCGGCAGACCACCGCGCATCTCTACTTTCGTCGTGCCCACTCCACCTTGCCATAGGTAGGTTACACGGTACTCCTTTGTGGTATTAGGTAGCGGTTCAATCAGGGGAGATTTACCGTGAACCTCGTTCCAAAAGCGACTAAGCGCACTGGGATGATGAGCGTGAACGGAACGAAGCAGTGCCACCAATCGCGGGCTATCGGGCAGCGGAGAAGGAGTTGAAAGCACACGCCCTGTAGTACTCCCCGGTAATGCTTCCCTATACACAAAACGCCACTTCCCATGCACTCTCTCCCAACTATCGCGGGAACGGGTCACCTCTATTTGCTCCTCATTCAGCCCCTTTAACAGGTAAAAAGCGGAACGCCGAACGATAGCCGTCGCTTTATCTTGCTTCGAGGAGAAGCTCTCTATCTTGAATACAAGAGAGGAGTAAGTCTTAACAGCATCAAAGTTCGCCTTCCAAACACTCAATAGCTCTTGTCGTGAAGGCTGAGTGCCATCAGAATTTCGCCAAGTATAGTTTGCTTCAACAAGTGTGACGGCGCCTTTAGCTTGCATCATCTTGGCAATTTGGCGATATGCTTGTGCAATATCGTGCTTTTCCTCTCCTCTACACAGGCTAGAAGCACTTGATAACAGCAGGATGGCAAATACTCTCAAAGTACAAAGATGGATGCTCATGAGGGCACGCGATCTCCTTTTTGGTATTCATTCTCAAACCCCAAACTATATGACGGGATGAAATCCTATCCTGAAGGTTACTTCCCCTTTATTTTCCTCAAGTTGACAAGAAAACTTGCAACGTGTATCATGTTCTCACAGCACTCGCCACAACATTTCCCAAAAAAAGAGTGTCTCATAAAGAGTGGAGGAGAATGCGTGTATATCCCAGAGAGATTTCGTGAATAAGACCCGAATCACCTTGTCGAAGTGATACGCCAAAACCCCTTTGGAACGCTCATCAGCTCAGGCACAGAGGGACTCTTCGCGACGCATATCCCATTCCTCATCAAACAAACTGAAGAGGGCACATTTGTCCTGCTAGCCCATTTAGCCCGCGCCAACCCACATTGGGAGACGCTCTTGCAGCGCACAGAGATACTCGTTATCTTTCAAGGGGGAGACGCCTATATCTCTCCAGCGTGGTATCAACAGCACCCTAGCGTCCCCACCTGGAACTATGTTGCGGTGCATGCGTATGGTACGGCAGAACCCGTTGAAGGTGAGGAGTTTCGCGCCCTACTGATGGAAGAGATTCACACCTTTGAGCAGGGTCTTTCGCAGGCATGGGAGCCCGAATTCTCCGAAGAGTATTGGGAGCGGATGATGCGAGGCATAGTCGGGGTTTCCATAACCGTCACCCGAATCGAAGGCAAGTTCAAACTGAGCCAAAATCGCTCGAAAGAGGAGAGTCGTACTGTGCGCGAGATTCTCCAAAATCAGCCTGAAATGACGAAGGCGCAACAGGCAGCCTCGTGGATGGAACGCTTGGAAAAGGACGGCGAAAAATGAAAAAATGGGGCAGTTATGTACTCTTACTCTGGATGATTCTGGGGCTTCTTCGCCCTGTAATGGGAGAGACAACGGTGCAACGGATAGACTATCAAGAGTGGAAAGGGGCATATCGCCTCTCGAATGGAACCGTAGAGCTTATCTTCGTCCCCCAAATAGGGCGCATCATGCGATATGGCTTTGTGGGCGACACCAATCTACTGTGGGAAAATCCAAATCTCTTGGGCAAGACCACCGATATGGTATTAGCAAAAACCGAGTGGTCAAACTATGGCGGAGACAAACTGTGGCCCGCGCCGCAAAAAGTGTGGGGTTGGCCCCCCGATCCTATCATGGACAGTGGACTCCAAAAAGTCAGCATCACCTCCGATAAGCGTCTCAAGATAGAGGCTCCTCTCAGCCCCAAACACCACCTTCAGTTCGTGCGAGTCATCAAAATGGACGCTGAAGGAACAGGAGTCACCTTCGAGAACAGGCTGATCAACAAGAGTGATAAGCCTGCAACGTGGTCGGTCTGGCAAGTGACTCAGGTCGCGCATCCCGACAAACTGATCCTGCCACTCTACAAGCAAGGCAAATTTCCCACAGGCTACTTTGTCTTTCAAGGTGCAGACCCAAAAGCCGAATCGCTCCAAATAGTGGGGGACGAAGTGCACCTCACGCGTAATGCTCTACAAAGTGCGAAAATAGGGGGCGACTCCCCACTCGGTTGGCTCAAGGCAGAGCGTGGCAACCTGACCTTTGAGGTTAGCACCAAACTTCAGACGGGCAAAACGTACCCCGATGACGGTTGCGCGTTAGAAATATACACCAACCCCGACCCTCTGCCCTATATCGAATTGGAGGTTCTGGGTCCGCTTGTAGAGGTAAAGCCCCAAAAGACCATAACCCTCACCACTCGTTGGAACCTCAAGCGAAAATAACCTCGTGAAAACACCCCCTCAAAGCCCGAATATGCTTCCGCTTGATCGCGTTATTATCGCCGTCTTGGACGGTGTGGGCGCGGGAGAACTTCCTGATGCCGCTCTCTATGGCGATGTGGGAAGCAACACCCTAGCGCACACCGCCGAGGCAGTGGGCGGACTTCGTCTCCCAACCATGCAAGCGTTAGGTTTGGGAAATATTCTTCCTCTGTGCGGTGTTCCTCCTGTTTCAAACCCCAAAGGGCTTTATGGTCGGCTCCGAGAAGCCAGTCCCGGCAAAGACACCATTACAGGGCATTGGGAGATCGCAGGCGTTGTGCTTGCCAAGCCTTTCCCCACCTATTCCAATGGCTTCCCTGCCTCCCTCCTTCAGGAATTTGAAGCACGAATTGGAACCAAGACATTGGGCAACTATCCCGCCTCTGGTACGGTCATTATTCAGGAATTGGGAGCAGAACACGTCAGAACGGGCTACCCCATCGTCTATACCTCCGCCGACAGCGTCTTTCAGATAGCCATGCACGAAGAGATTATCCCTATCGAGAGGCAGTACGAAATTTGTGCTGTCGCAAGAGAAATTCTACGTGGAGAAAACGAGATCGGGAGAGTTATCTGTCGCCCATTTCTCGGTACAGCCGGACTGTTTCGTAGGACAGAGAGGCGCAAAGATTTCCCCGTCTCCCCTCCTCCCACCCTGCTAGATGCCGTTTACAAGGCAGGCAAGGGGGTTCATGCCATAGGCAAGATATACGAAATATTCAACGGAAGGGGTATCACAAGGTGGGATCATACCACCAACAATCTCGCCCACACCCAAGCCCTATTATCCGCAGTGCATTCGAGTGCTTGCGGGCTGATTTTTGCCAATCTCGAAGACTTCGACATGCTCTATGGACACCGCAACGATCCGCAGGGCATGGCGCAGGCGTTGGAGGCATGGGGCAGCGCGTTGCCAGAAATATTAGAGGGGTTGCGCCCAACAGACCTACTGATCCTCACGGCAGATCATGGCAATGACCCGACCACATCCTCCACCGATCATTCGCGTGAGTACCCATTTTTGTTACTCTATTGCCCGCAAATGCACAAAGGCTTCTCCGTGGGAGACTGCAATACCTTTGCCGATATTGCAGAGACGGTGCGCACTATTTTCGATTTAGAATCAGGAGAGAAGGGAACCAGCCTACTTCCCGGCATCGAACGTGCGATTTTGGAAGCCTAGAAAGGCTTCTACTTAACTCAAAAACTACGAAGGTTACCGAAAATATGTCATTTGAACGAGAGGAACTCTATCGCAACCTGATAGAGTCGATTGGAGAAGACACGACCCGTGAGGGGCTTCTCAAAACCCCTGCCCGCGCCGCCAAAGCGTTTGGGTTTCTTACACAAGGCTATGAACAGAGCCTCGATTCCCTCATCAATGAAGCCGTCTTCCAAACCGAGTATGACGATATGGTGATCGTGCGAGACATAGAGTTCTACTCTCTCTGTGAACACCACTTGCTTCCCTTTTTTGGCAAGGCACATATCGCCTATATCCCCGAAGGCAAGATATTGGGTCTCTCCAAGTTTGCAAGAGTCACCGATATGTTTGCCCGTCGTTTACAAGTACAAGAGCGTCTCACAACGGAGATTGCAGAAGCCATACAAACTATTTTGCAACCGCGCGGTGTGGCAGTCGTGCTAGAGGCAAAACACCTCTGTATGATGGCGCGTGGAGTGGAGAAGCAAAATAGCAATATGGTGACGAGCCATGTCCTCGGCGTCTTTCGTACCGATGCTATGACCCGCGCCGAGTGCCTGAACCTACTACACAATAGGCAAAGAGGTTAAGCCTCTGTCACCATCTATGGCGCAAAACTTTATAGCCCTCACCCTATTCCGGTGACATAGCCCTTTCTCCCTGAGTAGGGATGAAGGGCTTCTCAAAGAGTAGGATGAGGGCGAATATCAGCGCACAAAAACCCAATTCTACGGTGTACAAGGTCCGTAATGAACTATTTTTTAGATATTTCTCATTTGTGCATCTTCCGAATCCCTCTGTCCGGTAAACTAAGTATATCCTTGCCCTGTTCGCAATAGAGAAGGGAGTCACTTGTGCGTCGCACCAAAATTGTCTGCACTCTAGGACCCGCCAGCAACACGCGTGAAAAAATCACAGCCATGATAAAGGCAGGAATGAACGTCGCTCGTGTCAACTTTTCGCATGGAACTTATGCAGAACACACCGCAGTGATCTCCAATGTCCGCAATGTCGCGAACCGTCTCAACAGACCTATTGCTATCCTGCAAGACCTCTCTGGTCCCAAGCTACGCCTCGGTACTTTTGAGCCTATTCTGCTCAAAAGAGGGCAGGAGATAGGTTTTTGGACAGGAGAGGCAAGAAATTCCGAAAATAGTTCTCAATCCTCAGAGGGAAAGCAGAATCCCGCACAGAATCTACTGCTACCCTTGCCTATACCTGAACTATTGGCGGCTCTACGTCCAAATTGCAATCTTTTGTTAGATGATGGTAAAATATCTCTCAAGGTAACTCACTGTGAAGGAGACCCCAACACCTGTGAACGCATCATCTATGCGCGATGTATTGTGGGGGGAGAGTTAAAGTCTCGGAAGGGTGTCACTGCCCCCGGAGTCGAGTTAAATCTCTGTGGAGTGACGGCAAAGGACGAACAAGATTTTCGTTTTGGTTTAGAACAGGGAGTCGATTGGGTTGCCGTCTCCTATGTGCGCCGAGCAGAAGACCTTGCTCCCCTATTTCGTATCATGGAAGAGACGGGGATACGGGTTCCGCTCATTGCAAAGATCGAAAAACAAGAGGCGGTTGAGAATCTCAATACGATCCTCGCCGTCGTGCAAGGTATTATGGTAGCGCGGGGTGATTTGGGCGTAGAGATGCCCTTTGAGCAGGTTCCTCTCGTTCAAAAAGCGATCATCCGGCAGTGCAACCGTGTGGGGAAACCCGTTATCACCGCCACACAGATGCTAGAGAGCATGATCCAAAATCCGCGCCCCACTCGTGCGGAAGCCACCGATGTGGCAAACGCGATTTTGGACGGCACAGATGCGGTGATGCTCTCAGGAGAGACCGCCGCAGGGGAGTTTCCCATCGAAGCCGTGCGCACAATGGCAAGCATCGCCATAACCACCGACCGGGCACTTTTGCAAGATCAGAATTATGAACTGCGCCTAAAGCCTGAAAACGACGTTACAGAAGCCGTCGCTCACGCTACCGTTGTACTAGCAGAGCAAATCAAAGCAAGCGCGATTCTGTGCGCCACAACGTCGGGAGGAACTGCCCGCGCCGTCGCACAGTACCGCCCCACCATCCCGATATTGGGTGTCACAACCGAAGAGAAGACCTATCGCCAATTGGCATTAACTTGGGGAGTCACCCCCCGACTTATCGCACCGGTCGAAAACACAGACGAGATGATCGAGGTCACCCAACAAGCGGCGTTGCAAGAGAAGTTCGTGAAGCGAGGCAATAGAGTCGTCCTCACGGCAGGCGTTCCGGTCAATAATCCCGGAACCACCAACATGATACAAGTCCATACTATCTCGTAGAATTCAAAACTAAACAATGCCGATAGCAGCCTCCAGAAAAAAAACAT
>CAMCUQ010000068.1 GCA_945878775.1 Chthonomonas calidirosea | reverse complement strand
TAGACAGAACAGACTGCAAACTCACCAAAAAGGGTAGAATATCGGGCATGGGCTGAGGAGTTCCTCCGTTGCGGTTTGGTCACTTTAACGGTACTCCATAAGCCCTCTTTCTTGTTACAAAACCCCGATTTTTTGGCGAAGGTATTGATTAATGTGTGGCGGAAGTCTATCGAGAAGTATCAGATTCAAGGTTTTGTTGTTGGGAGTAGCAACAAACTCCTTCTTTTACATGTCATAGAGGGTAACAATCTCCATTTGAGAGGATACTGTGCCATACCGCTCTCCGACATTACTTCCTTCAAAGCCGACAAAACGTTTATCACCCGTGCACTACAATTGCAGGGGAAAAAGCCCATTGTTCCCGCCGGTATTGACCTCACGGATCGGAGAGAGTTGCTAGAATCCGCACAGCAGAAGTATCCATTATTGAATGTTCACACGGAGAAGATTGCGCCGGATCGTTGCTTTATTGGGCGTATCGTAAAGCAGAAAACGCGTTGCATCACACTGCAGACGATAAACATGAAAGGGCAGTGGGCAAGCGAGAGGCGTTTTGCCTTCAAAGACATAACGCGGCTTGAGTTTGATACAGGCTATGTGAATGCCCTTTCCGACGTCATCTTTCTGGGATAGTACTCCCTCCTCGCACGAATTTGCTCGACTAACAAACAGGGAGTGTCACAGTTTCCTCTATTGCCTGTTTCCGAGAGCTGAGCGGAGATATATTACAAAGAACATGAGGAGAATAGGACGATGTTGGAAGCTGGCATTGTTGTGATAGCGTGTATTCTGATGCTCCTTTGTGCTATTAGGATAGCATCGCTTAGAGATTATCAGGCGCACCGACGGGGGCAAAAGCATTATGCGCGGGAGGTATTTCAAACGCCGTTAGGGGAGTTTGTCAAATATACAGGAGGGGAGTATTGGACTGGCTCAGTAGAGTTTGAGGGTGAGGAGGTCGTAATCACCGTCAGCGATCTCTATGGAGAGCCACACCCCGGCTTTCTGTTCCGCCTACCGAACATCATCTGTAATCTGCCCGAACTGGTTCGTGCCGTCCGAGAGAGAGTATCCCCCTCCTTAGAAGGCTATCCTCTCACTGGGATTGGGGAGGAAGTAGACCTTGCCGAAAAGAGTGAGGCGTGTATTTTTTTTGAAGGACATGAGGTGCAGCAAAACGAGGACGGTTTTTGTCTCTACTTTTCAACAGAGCATGGACCCGATGGTATTGCCCTTTTCAAGGGAAACGCTTTGGTAGCTATAGGCTTCGAGGGATTTTAGGAGAGTAAGGGAGACATATTGAAGAGTAGAATGAACAAGCAAACAACATACAGAAGGAGAAGGGGACTCTACCTTGAAAAAGATTCGTGTGGGGATCGTGGGACTAGGACGGGCTGGCTGGGGAATGCAGGTCGCAGAGTTACGCCGCCGCCCCGATAAGTATATTGTTACTGCCGTGTGTGATGTTTTGGAGGACCGCAGGAAAAAAGCCTCTGATGAACTCGATTGCTGTGCCTATGCCCACGTTGAGCAACTTGTCAACGACTCTGAGGTCGATCTTATCTCTATCGCTTCGCGCTCCTGCGATCACTTGGCGCATGCACAACTTGCCCTTGCCTCCGGCAAAGATGTTTTGCTAGAGAAACCCATGTGCCGAAACGCCGTAGAAGCCGCCGCAATCCGACAGGCAGCACGAGAGGCGAAAGGCAACCTCTACATTCGCCACAACCGCCGTTTTGAACCCACGTTTCAGCACATACGGGAAATCATCGCGACGGGCATACTCGGCAATGTCCACGAGATAAAACTGCACCGTCAGCACTACTCCCGCCGAGACGATTGGCAGACCCTCAAGCGATTTGGAGGGGGAATGCTCCTGAACTGGGGACCCCACATCGTCGATCATGCGCTCCTCTTTTTGGAATCCCCTGTAGCCGATCTCTTTAGCGATCTGCGCTGTGTCGCAGCCGTAGGGGACGCCGAGGATCACATACATCTCATTTTGCGGGGAACGAATGGGCGCGTGGTCGATCTTCAGATAAGCGGTGGCTCCGCCATTGAAGAGCAGACCTACCTTGTGTTTGGCGATAGAGGCGCACTCACCTCCGATGAGCGCACCATCTCCCTCAAATATCTCGATCCAGAGGTTGCTCTCACCACTCGTACCCCCGACCCTGAGACGCCAGACGCCAGTTTTGGCTCGCCAGAAAAGCTCACATGGATTGAGGAGACGATTCCTGTGAAACCTGCCTACGCCTGTAGCCTTGAGAGTATCTGGGACGAACTGTATGAGGCGATAGCGAATGGAAAGCCCTTCCCCATCACTCTCGATCAGGCAGTGAGCGTTATCGAGACGATTACGCTTGCCAAACAAGGAACCCCCTTTGCCCAATAAGTGATCCCTCGGAGGGGGTTTATCGCCCCTCGCTCTTGACAGTTTGACAGAGAAGAGGGGACAATAGGCACAAGGAGGAAGAGGATACCTATGCTGGATATACGTCTTTTTCGAGAACAGCCCGATCTGGTTCGAGCGGGATTTGAGAAAATGGGAGTGCGCGCGGAGGAGGTAGACGCCATTCGTGCGCTGGACGAGCAGGTTCGCGCCCTAAAGACCGATGCCGAGACCAAAAAAGCCGCCATGAATGTGGCTAGTAAGGCGATGGGCAAAGCGACTCCAGAAGTGCGCGAGGAAAAACGCGCCGAACTACGTGCTTTGGGAGACGAAATTGCGCTACTGGACACCAAACGTACCGAAGTAGAGCGCGAACTACAAGACCGTCTGCTTCGCGTTCCCAACCTTCCCGATCCGCGTGTCCCACTGGGTGAGAGCGATGCAGACAATATAAATCTGCGTGAGTATGGCAAGCCACGCCAATTCGATTTTACACCAAAACCCCATTGGGAGATAGGGACTGCGCTCGGCATTCTGGACATAGAGCGGGGCATAAAGATCAGTGGCTCTCGTTTCTATGTGCTGAAAGGGCTGGGAGCTGCCCTACAACGCGCCGTGATCACCTTCATGCTCGATATGCACACCCAAAACCACGGCTTCACGGAGATATATCCCCCGTTTGTGGTCAAAGAGGAGTGCCTCGTGGGCACTGGGCAATTGCCCAAGTTCTACGACACAGTCTACCGAGATATTGAGGACGACTTCTGGATGGTTCCCACCGCAGAGGTTCCCGTCACAAACCTCCACAGAGAAGAACTCCTCGACGTGGAGCAACTTCCATTGCATTATGTCGCCTATACCCCCTGCTTCCGCCGCGAAAAAATGTCGGCAGGGCGTGATGTGCGAGGCATCAAGCGTGGGCATCAGTTCGACAAAGTGGAAATGGTCATTCTTTGCAAGCCCGAAGATTCCGATGCAGAACATGAGCGTCTCACAGAGTGTGCAGAAGCCATCTGTCGGGGACTAGGCTTGCACTACCGCGTCTTGTTGGTCTGCAACAAGGAAAAGGGAGACTGCAACGCACTTCAGTACGACATTGAGACCTATGCCCCTGCTAGCAAAGGCGAAGAGGGAGCAGAGTGGCTCGAAGTCTCCTCTTGCTCGAACTTTGGGGAGTATCAGGCGCGACGTGCTGGCATTCGGTATCGTCCTACTCCCGGCGCGAAACCAGAGTATGTTCACACGCTCAACGGCTCAGGATTGGCTCTACCACGCGTCATGATATCGATCTTGGAGAACTATCAGAACGCGGATGGGAGCGTAACCATTCCGGAGGTGCTTCGTCCCTATATGCATGGGCGCGAGGTGATCACACGCTAAAACGCCTCTGCTCGTGAACTCATAGCAGAAGAGCAGGATTGGGAAAGGAAAAGGTCTTGGAAGAGGATTTTTCGGAGATACCTGCGGAGGTCGAAGCCCGACTCGAAAGGGTCTTTGACCAATATCGAGAGAGCGTCAATCCTAGTTTGGCGCGTCTCATGCAGTTTGGGGGCTTTGGTGATATTGAGGACTCCGCAGAAGGGTGCTATGTCACTACGGCAACGGGGAAACGCTACCTTGACTTTGTGGGGGGCTTTGGCGTCTTTTCGCTGGGGCATTGTCACCCGCGTGTTCGTGAAGCGGTACACCATCAATTGGATCGCCTTCCCCTCTCCACCAAGACCTTTTTTAATGAACAACAGGCACAACTCGCCGCACGACTCGCTGAGATCGCGCCCGGTGATCTTCAGTACACTTTCTTCTCGAACAGCGGAGCCGAAACCATAGATGCCGCTTTGAAATTTGCACGAGTCGCGACTGGTAAAACAGACTTCGTTAGCACGGTAGGCGCGTTTCACGGTAAAACATTGGGAGCCCTCTCCGTTACTGGCAGAGAGAAGATTCGTACTCCCTTTGAGCCACTCTTGCCCGGAGTCTCTTTTGTCCCCTTCAATGATCTGGACGCCATGCGGAATGCCGTTACCGACCGAACCGCAGGGATTGTGGTAGAGACGGTGCAGGGAGAGGGCGGTATCCATCTTGCAACAACCGACTATATGGTTGGCTTGCGGGAGCTTTGTGATGAGAGGGGTACTCTGCTCATTGTGGACGAAGTGCAGACGGGCTTGGGGCGCACGGGTAAGATGTTTGGCGTTGAGCATCATGGTATTACTCCCGACATCATGACTCTGGCAAAAGCACTGGGAGGCGGGATACTTCCCATCGGGGCAACTATGGCGAACCGGACGGTGTGGGAGAAGGTTTTTGGAGTAAACCCTCTCCTCCATACAAGTACCTTTGGGGGCAACCCTCTCGCCTGCGTGGCGGGGCTGACCGCCATTGAGGTCACCCTCTCCGCTAACCTTGCTCAGAACGCCGCAGAGCGCGGAGAGCAACTCCTCACAGGGCTTCGTGCCGTTCAGAATCAATTGCCAAACGCGATTTTAGAGGTGCGTGGGCAAGGTTTGATGATCGGAGTCGAGTTCCCCATTCAGGATATTGCCGAAGTGACGATCAACATTCTTGCAGGAGAGGGAATCATTGCCGCCTACACGCTCAATAATCCGCGTGTCATTCGTATAGAGCCGCCTCTCATTGTGACCGCTGAGCAGTGCGGTTGTTTTCTGCAAGCTTTCACTCTTTCGGTGCAGACCGCTCTCTCCATGCTCGAAGGGCTATAGAAAAAGCCTACTTGCCCGTGTAAGAGTTCAATAGTCAAGGGTTTGATTCCCCTTCCACACACTCAGGAGACGACACGAATGCCCCTCTTTCGACAGTCTGCGAAAAAAGGCAGTACTCTGCTAACAATACTTGCCCTGCTTCTACTTGTGGCGACAACTTCCGCCATAAGCGCAAAACCCCGCCATAATCAACGGCGAATGCAGATAGGGCTACAACTCTACTCCGTTCGTGAAGCCTGCGCAAAAGACCTCCCCGGAACTCTCAAAGCGATAGCGAAGATGGGATACACCGGAGTGGAGTTTGCAGGGTTTTACGATAGGTCGGCGGAAGAGCTGCGCCGACTGCTGGATGAGAACGGGCTGAAGTGTTATGGAGCGCACGTCGCCCCAGAGTCGCTGATGGGAGACAACCTAGCAAAGACCGTCGCATTCAACAAGACACTCGGCAACAAACTCCTAATGCTTTTGGGAAATCCGCTGGAGCCTTGCGATACACGTGCCAAAATTATCGAGGTAGCGAAGACATTCAATGACATCGCGAAGAGACTCGCCCCCTATAAAATGTCTGTGGGCTACCACAACCACGAGAGTGAATTCAAGTCTGTAGAGGGCGACCTCATTTGGAATATTTTCTTTGCAAACACCGATAGGCGCGTCGTCGTTCAGTTCGACACCGGAAATGCCCTTGAGGGTGGTGTGCAAGCCGCCCCATTTTTGGCAAAATACCCCAGCCGTCTACTCTCCGTCCATATAAAAGACTACTCTTCCACCAACCCCAAAGCACTGCTTGGTGAAGGTGATGAACACTGGAACGAGGTGTTGCCGCTAATACTGAGAAAGGGAGGTGTACGTTGGCTCATTATTGAGCAGAACAACTACCCCTACCCGCCATTAGAGTCTGTGGAGAGATGCCTGCGTAACTTCGAGAAAATGGTCGAAGACAGCCCATATCACTAATGACCCCCTCTCTCCCCTAAGCGAACGCTTTTAAGAGTAAGTTCCCTGCCTTTGTGATGGGGAGGGCTAGAGTGGGCTTCAAGAGGCTACCACACAGTAAGCAACGAAAGATTCATCTAACCCTAGACTCTTACGCTCGCCCTCTTGACACAAAAGGGAACAGGGGTTATAATTAGAAGGGTTAATTGAATATGGGATGTGGCATTGAGAAGATGGAGTAAGCAAGAGGCGCAGCCACCAGAGAGTCGGGTTAGGTGAGAGCCGACGCAAGCGAACTTGCCGAAATGGTCTTTGAGCCGTGTCTGTGAACGCAACTGTTGTTGTGAGTAATGGATACCGGGGGGCTCCCGTTACAGGGCTTAGGGTGTAGTGAACTCTCACAGAGCTGAGGTTTTTCACGGGCACCCGCCGAGACTAACTCTTGTGAGAGGGTTAGCAAAATCAGGTGGTACCACGAAGGGAGACCTTTCGTCCTGATTGATTTTTGCCGTTACCGTAAGGCAGAAGTGAATCAAGACGAGAGGTTTTTTTGGTGTCTGCCACGTCGTAGGAGAAGATGTCATTATGTCAAAAGTACTTGGAATGCGTTGTCGAGAGTGTGGGGAAGAGTACCCTATGGCTCCGGTGCATGTTTGTGAACTCTGTTTTGGTCCTCTGGAAGTCGTTCTAAACTGGGAACTTCTGGATGGCAAGCTGACCCGCGAGAAGATCGAAAAGGGTCCCTCCTCCATGTGGCGCTACTGGGATCTGCTTCCGGTTGATGGACCGCCCACTGTTGGGAAAAATGTGGGTTGGACTCCTCTCGTGAAAGCAGAGAACCTCGGTCGCGTCTTTGGGTTGAAAAACCTCTATATCAAAAACGATGCCGTCAATCACCCCACACTGTCCTTTAAGGATCGTGTTGTTGCTGTGGCTCTCACCAAAGCCCGCGAGTTTGGCTATGAGACAGTGGCTTGCGCCTCCACCGGCAACCTTGCCAACTCTGTGGCGGCACACGCCGCTGAAGGCGGTTTCCGTGCCTATATCTTTATTCCCTCCGATCTCGAACAGGGCAAGGTTTTGGGAACTCTTATCTACGGCGCGAATGTTCTCTCTGTCTCTGGTTGTTATGATGAAGTGAACAGACTCTGCGCCGAGGCGGGTGGCAAATACGGTTGGGGATTTGTGAATATCAACCTCCGCCCGTTCTATGGTGATGGCTCCAAGACGTTTGGCTACGAGATCGCCGAGCAATTGGGCTGGAATGCTCCCGATCACGTCGTCTCTCCCTGCGCGGGCGGCTCCCTCATTAGCAAAATTTACAAGGGATTGAACGAACTAAACCGCCTCGGTTTCTTGGAGAACAGCGGTAAAGAGGGCATCTCTACCAAGATGTACGCGGCACAAGCGAAAGGTTGCTCACCGATCACGACCGCTATCAAGAACGATTATGAGATATTCCGCCCCCAAAAGCCGAATACTATCGCGAAATCTATCGCCATTGGGAACCCTGCTGATGGGCATGTTGCTATCGAGACCGTGCGAAAGTCGGGCGGTTGGGCAGAGGATGTGACCGATGAAGAGGTTCTTGAGGGGATGAAGCTCTTGGCACGCACCGAGGGTATTTTCACCGAGACCGCCGGAGGCGTCACTATTGCTGCCACAAAGAAACTGGTAGAGCAGGGACGCTTTGGAGAGAACGATACCGTTGTTCTCGCCATTACAGGCAATGGGCTGAAGACTCAAGAGGCGGTTATTGGCAAGCTTGGCTCTACGGTCGCCATTCAGCCAAACCTCAAATCGCTCGAAGAGGCTTTGCATACCGAGAAACTGCTAGCAACCGTTTAGAAAAACTCCTCCTCTGCTCAATCTCGTGTGCAGAGGAGGAAACGGTTTTCGCTGATAAGGAGAGAAGTACTGTGGCTGTCTCTGTTTTGATCCCGACGCCCCTGCGAAAGTATACGAATGAGCAGGATACCGTTACCGTGACTGCCGGAACCATTAGCACCCTCGTGGTGGAGCTAGAGGCAAATCATCCGGGAATGGGCAAGCGAATCACCGATGACCAAGGAGAGTTGCGCCGCTTCATTAACTTTTATGTGAATGAGGAGGACATTCGCTTCTTGGAGGGGAAAGATACCCCTGTCAATGACGGAGATGTTGTCTCCATTGTCCCCTCAATTGCGGGGGGCTAGTACCCATTTTTGAGGAGAATCGAGAGGCTTTATGGCTGAATTGACTCTAGACCTGAACGCTACTGCGGAACTGGTTGACCAACCGATCCTTTGGCGGTTGGGAAAAATGTATAACGTGGTGACCCACATTCGCCGGGCACGTGTGACCGAAGACTATGGCTATGTCCAACTCCAGGTCAGCGGCTCCAAGCCGGAGATCGATCTGGCATTGGGCTACCTCCGCGATCTAGGCATGGTGGAGGGTTCCACCGCCAAGCTTGTCGCTACCGATACGATCTACCCCGAATCGGAGATTCCACAACCGAACGCCATTGATATTCGCCTGAAGACCGTGAATATCGCGCAAGGTCATGCCCCTATTCTGCATCGGCTTGGCAAGGACTATAACGTCGTTGTGACGGTGCGCCATGCCGCCTTTGATGAAGAGGAAGGGGGAAGCGTCGATATTACCATTACGGGACCACTCATCGACGTTCAACGTGCCATTACCTACCTGCACACGACGGGCTTGAGCGTGAACCCCAAGCAACGCTCTGTCTCCGACGGCGGGAATCTCTAGTTTCTTTTCTTTTCGCCTCCTCTTCTGCTTCCAACTGCTTTTGTGTTGGAGACATTGGGAGGCGATTTTACTTTTTGCAAAGAGCCTCTTTGCCCGTGAGTAGGTTTGAAACAAAGCAACGCTAAGGAGATAATGTCTGCATAATGGCTACAGAATCACAATTGCGCTCCCTCCATCTTGTTGAGACCGATTGGCTTGCGGAACAGATAGCACAGGGCAACCCCAACCTTCGCATTGTGGAGTTGCGGGGTTATGTGAAGACCCAAACAACACCTGAAGGGGTACAGACGGCGACCTATACGGGCGCACCGGAGGAGTATGCTCAGGCACACATCCCTGGCGCGATCTACTTGGATTGGACAACAGACATCGTAGACGAGAACGATCCCGTCTCCGCGCAAGTGGCTCCTCCAGAGAAGCTTGCTCGCCTGTTTGGGGAGAAGGGAATTGGAGACGAGAATCTTATCGTCGTCTACGATTCGCATCCTGCTTCTCAGTTCGCGACGCGCCTCTGGTGGGTAATGCGCTACTATGGGAATACACAGGTTCGGGTCTTGAATGGTGGCTGGAAAAAGTGGACTGCCGAAGAGCGTGCCACAACCGCCGAGATGCCCCGCTATCCCAAAGCAACCTTCACCCCTCGCACACAGTCCGCACTGCGGAAAACCGCCTCCGAGGTTCTGCAAGAGATCGGAAATCCCGCGATCTCTCTGATAGATGCGCGGGATGAAGGGCAGTACACAGGCAAGATTCGACGTGGCAACTTTGGCGGGCATATTCCGGGAGCGCGACACCTGCCCCGCGAAGCCTTCTTCACCTCGGAAAACACCTTTCACCCCGAAACGATATTGCGTGAGCTTGTGGCGGAAGCCCAACTGACGCCTGAAAAAGAGGTTCTCGCCTACTGCAATGGGGGAGTGGCAGCTACGTCTGTTCTCTTCACCCTCTCAATGCTCGGTTATACACGCCTGAGCAACTATGATGGCTCTTGGAACGAATGGGGGATGCGGGAAGATTTACCGCGTGAGACGGTATAGCGCGCCTCCCTTTTTTCAGAAGGTCGAACCCCAATGAAATACTCCTCCCCCTTCTGGCGCGCTTTGGGGCTATTTTTCGTTACGATGACCCTGTCCCTACCCATCTCTGCTCTCTCCCAAAACCGAACTCCTGTCTTGCCTCCGTTGGTTGATCTGGATGCCAGAGACACCACTGCCGGAGCGGAAATCTGGAAGAACCGAGCTTCCTTTGGGGATTTTCAGCGCATTGGAAAGCCAAGCCTCATTACCATTGGCGGGGTGAAGGCTGTCGCGTTTGATGGCAAGCAGGACGCCTATCGTGGAGCAGCCTCCGTCTCTGCGCTAGAAGGACACTCTCCGCGCTCTATTGAGGTTTGGGCATACAACTCCTCTCTCGATGCAGATGAGGAGACGATTATTTCTTGGGGAAAGCGGGGCGGTCCCGAAGCCAGTGTGTTGGCATTAGGCTGGGGACGAAGCCCCGCCTATGGAGCGATTACACATTGGGCTGCCGATATGGGGTGGAATGGAACTCCCACACTCAAGCGGTGGCACTATCTTGTCTATACCTATGACGGCAAGACCGCAAGAGTCTATGATAATGGTGTGGAAAAGAACAAGCGGGAGGTTCTGTTACAGACCACGAGCGGCTTTCCTCTGCTGATCGCTATGCAAACTCGTGCTGATGGGCAAGTGCAGTTCATCAACGAGTATACAGGGCACCAGCAGGCAGGCTCTTTCGCACTTGCCTCACTCCGTATTCATGCGGTCTCGCTCAGCCCCGAACAGATACGCAAGGTCTTTGATGCTGAATCCCCTCGCTTTGGTGCGACGCGGCTTGAGGTAGAGGGAGTAATGGGCAAAGGGAAAGATCGCTTCTTGGCAGGCGCATTTAACCTCACTCTGCTTCGCGCTACTCAGACCGCCGCCTCCCTCTCTCCACGAGGGAGCGATTTCGATTTTTTGCCCAGTGATCGACTCATGGGCAGGGGCTTTCCGGGCTTCTATCATCTAGGGGATTGCACGCTGAGGACACGCACAGCGGGAGCTTCATGGAAAAGCTTCTCTTCTGCCTCTCGACAAGAGGGAATAATGCCTCAGAAAGTGGCAGGAAGCCTCTCCGCATGTGATATCACCCAAAAGATGGGTATTGCCTGCCCGCTCACCATCGTGCGCATTTGGCGTAAGGAGGGTGAGGCATTGGTTCTGCGCTTCCAACTAACCAATCGAACCGCGAAGCCTGTTGAGATTGGGGCGTTTGGAGCCGCAATGGTCTTCAATAACCTGCTTACAGGACGCTCTCTGGAAGAGACCCACGACCGTTGCTCTTTTGCCGACCCCGCCATTAACGCCGGGGCAGGCTACCTTCAGGTGACACGCCTGAACGGACAGGGACCTGTTCTCCTCGTGACTCCTGAAAAGGGAACCTCCTTTGAAGCCTATCGCCCTCTCTATGAAGACCCGACTCCACGCGATGTGACTTTCGAGGGCTTCTATGAGTGGATGACGCACACCAAAGCATACGCCGATAACGAGTGGAGCCGAACGGAGGCTTGGAATAGAGCCACCTCGCGCCTCCTGAAGCCCAAAGAGTCGATGACCTATGGCTTCCGGTTCGTGTTGGCTTCTTCTGTGCGCCAGATAGAGCCAACGCTCATTGCCCAAGGGCGCCCTGTTGTGGTTGGGGTTCCGGGCTATGTGTTGCCCACCGATCAGACGGCACACCTTTTTGTTCGCGCTCCTCGCCCCCTTGCCTCTCTTCAGGTGGAACCCACAGGAGCCTTGACAGTCAACCCCATCTTTCGAGCCACGAAAAACGGTTGGCTGGACTACACGCTCAAGGGCAACTTGGAAGGGCGGTGTCGTCTCACCTTACGCTATACTGACGGTTTGGAGCAGACCATCCACTATTTTGTGACGTCTCCCGAACAGGAGCAGGTGAGACGTTTGGGAGCGTTTCACGCAACGAAGCAGTGGTTTGCCGATCCAAATGACCCCTTCCACCGCACCTATTCCTTTCTGCCCTATAATCGGGACACAGGAGAAAGGGTGCTTCAGCATTCTCATACCTGGTTCGCAGGCTTGAGCGATGAGATTGGGGCAGGAGCATCGGTTGCAATGGCGATGAAGAACTTGGGGCAGCCACAAGCCGACGAGATAGCACTCTTAGAGCAATATGTCGACAAGACTCTCTATGGCAGAGTCCAAAACAAAGATTTCAGCGTTCGGGCAAGCCTCTTTTACTATGAGCCGAAACTGTATCCGGGTTACTATACGGTGCAAGGAGGGTGGGACAAAGCCCGGACAGAGACGACATGGCGCTCCTTCAACTATCCTCATGTCGCCGCAGTCTATTGGGCACTCTATCGGCTGGCGCGTCAGCAGACAGGATTGGTACGCCTACATCCATGGGACTGGTATTTGGAACACGCCTATCAGACGGTAATGGCGATACGCACTTTCGCGCCCGGTTATGCGGAAGTCGGCTTGATGGTGGGGAGTGTCTTTCCAGAGATACTACGTGATCTGAAGCGTGAGGGATGGAGCCAGAAAGCCAAAACTCTGGAAGCCTATATGCGGGAGCGGGCAAAACGCTGGGCAGGAATGCGCTACCCCTTTGGAAGCGAAATGCCTTGGGACTCGACAGGGCAGGAGGAGATATACACATGGTGCCGCTACTTTGGCTTAAACGACAAGGCGCAGGTGACACTCTCTGCCATTTTGAGCTATATGCCGACCGTTCCCAACTGGGCATATAACGGTGCAGGGCGTCGCTACTTTGATGCGCCTGTGAACGGAACGCGCTGGCAACATATCGTGCGTATGACCAACCACTATGGCTCTGGGATCAACTCCATTCCGCTGATGGATGCCTATCGACGAAACCCGACCGATCTTTACCTGCTACGCGTGGGGTATGCGGGCTTAGACCAACTCATGGCAAATATCGATTCTGATGGGTTTGCCTCCTACGGCTTCGACTGTGATCCCGCGATATTGCGCTTTGATCCCTATACAGCGGACTATGGGATCGCCTTCTATGGCTATGCGCGTAACGCAGGAGCCTATGTGATGAAGCACCCAGAGTTTGGTTGGCTGGCGTTTGGAGGAGAGATGCGGGAGGATGAAATGGGGTTGCATGTCTTGCCACGGGATGGGTTTCGGAGACGAGTCTACCTTGCACCGTGTGGATTGTGGTTGACTCTGGAGGCGGGAACATTTCAGAAGGTGAGCTACGATACAAAAAAAGGCGTAGTACAGATAATCCTTGATGCTGCGACGAGTGCTACACCCAAAGCATCATTACGCGTGGAGGAGTTTCTCCCAACACGGCATTTTAGCGTAGGGGCGCGTGTCCTCTCTCCTTTGGGAACCTACACGATTCCCCTCTCTGCAAAGCCGACTGTGGTGACGTTGAAACCACAATAGGCAAAGTTATAGCCCGACGCGCACGGGGCGCGTCGGGCTTCAGCAGGCGAACAGACGAAGACGCCGGTTCATGACCTGAAACCGTAGGCTCATCTCCACCGTCGGCAAAGCGAGAGCAGAAATGATTGGGTCGGTTAAAACAGGCTAATTCGCCTGGTCACCTCGTTGACTAAAATTCATGTTAGCCACCACCTCCTTTCCTGTCAATTTCTATTTTAGAGGGTTCTTTTTGATTTGTCAAGAGGGATTTGGAACCCAAGTGCAAAATTTTTATTCAAGCCGATCTTGGTATCCTCTCTGAACCATGTTTCGGTAGATCAAATATTCAGGACAGCGTTTCTAGTCAGGCTTTTCAGAAAGGCGAAAAAGAGAGCAAGAGAGCAGTAGTAAGAAGGAGTTTATCGTGTTGCCGTCGAAGAAGTGTCAAGAAGGATATTTCCCCAAATAAGGAGTGAAATACATGGTAGAAGGGCAAAAACGCTGTCCAGCTTGCCAAACAGATGTTGCGCTTAATGCGGAATTCTGTTCGCGTTGTGGTAACAAGTTTGAAACACGCTTCGTTGCCACTGTACCTACTCAGCGTAGGTGCGACAAATGTGGGCATAGGCTGAGTTCCTTTGAAACAACCTGCTCAAAGTGTGTCACAGTTCCGACCGCCCCCACGATGTCCTCTACTGCTCCCTTCCCTACGGCTCAAAATAGCCCTTCGCCTCCTGTATATACGACAGGTATCGCGGTTGTATCCGCTGTACCCCATGTTCAGTGTGGTGCATGTGGTCAATGGGTTCCCCAAGGCTCTCCGCAATGCCAATATTGCAGAGCAATGCTTGTGGTGTCTTATCCCCAAAGTGCTCCAGTTCAGCAGGTTATCATTAATACACCCATGGTTCCACCACAACGTTATGCGACGGTTACTTACCGCTCACATAAAGGGAGATCAACTGCCGCAATATTGGCGATATTGTTAGGCGGGTTAGGTATACATCACTTTTATCTTGGAAAAACAGCGGCAGGCATTCTCTCGGTTCTTTTTTGTTGGACGTATATTCCTGCAATAATAGGCTTGATTCAAGGTATTCAATACATTTGTATGAACGATCAAGACTTTGATATTCGGTACGGTGAAATAGTCTCCTAACACCCAAACCCATTCAATGTTTGTCGTTGGGGTTCGCGCAGATTACTAGACCAAAGTAGTCTGCGTTCTGCTTTTATGATACTCTTTCACCTATCACGCAAATTCGACATCCTAACCCAGACATATTGTGATTCTTTTCTTGACGCCTTCCCCTTTCTATGATATACTTTGTATGCTTACTCGATGGAAAGGAAAGATTTCCGTCGGGTAAAACTTTGTGTAGTTCTCCTTTTGTAGGACACACAAACCCGCATAAGGGGAGATACCCGAGTGGACAAAGGGAACTGACTGTAAATCAGTCGCAGAATGCTTCGGAGGTTCGAATCCTCCTCTCCCCATAGTCGAAGAGTGCAGGAGCCTTATGCGGTTGTTCTCTTCGCCTCGCCCCCGTAGCTCAGTGGTAGAGCACTTCTTTGGTAAAGAAGAGGTCCTGGGTCCGATTCCCAGCGTGGGCTGATCTTTATTGTCCAAACGCCCTTCTCGCTTGCCCATCACAAAGATGTAGGCGAGTGAGATTTGCCACTTCCCAAACGCGAAAACAGATCGCGTCTAGGAAGTGCGCTCTTCTGGAGGAACTAACATAATATGGGAAAGCAGAAATTTACGCGCAACAAGCCACACGTAAACGTCGGAACCATCGGTCACGTCGATCACGGCAAAACCAGTCTTACCGCCGCTATTACTCGTGTGCTGGCAGAATACAACGGCTCCAAAGCCCTCAAATATGACGAAATCGACAGCGCACCTGAAGAGAAGGCGCGTGGCGTCACGATTAACGTCTACCATGCAGAATATGAGACCGACCACCGACACTATGCACACGTCGA
>CAMCUQ010000067.1 GCA_945878775.1 Chthonomonas calidirosea | reverse complement strand
TTGTGTGAACAGCGGGATTATACGGTATACTAGAGAGGACATCAGGTACTCCGGGAAGAGGATTTGTTTGGCGACTTAACTCTACCTCAGAAGTTGCCTGATGTCGTAACACACTTTTTGTCTACATACTTTTACCGGAAACTAAAGTTCCGCAAAGAGGGTAAAATTGCTTTTAGCGTCGCTGCCCTAAAGCCCACGCGCCTTGTGGTTCAGCTGGAAGAGAAGGGGGGCGGGAAGTACCTAGCACTCCTTAATGTACCGGGAGAGAACGAAATACGGGACATTGTGCTTGGGTTTGCTGAGTTTCAAGCCGCTTCAGACTCGAGGGATGCCAACAACCGTCTCGATCCAGAGCAGATTCTACGTGTCTATTTTATGGACATCACAGGGATTCAGGATAAAGTGACAGAGGAGACCTCTCTCTTCATCAATAATATTCGTGCCATTGCACCCTGAACCGCCTCTACAACAAATTCGCACTATATTGGAGTTCTATCATGTCGGATGTACCCACCTCCACAAAATCTCTGCCGGACTGGTGGCAACGTGAAAAGCAACGTCGCCAAACATGGATACTCATCTGCCTCACCTTTGTGCTTGCGCTCATAGGATACTTCTATTGGGTCAACTCTTATGGACTCATTGGACATCAACCCGGCATCACCTTTGATAGTGCCAACCACATCAGTTTCGTACACCTTGATGACAAAGGGAACCCTACTCTCTATGCGATTCGTGCCGATGGTAGCGGGATACAGACACTCACGCCAGATACCGATAAGTCGAGCAAACAAGACCCTATCTGGACGAGCGATGGCAAGAACCTCATCTTTGCTTCAAACAATAACCCGAACCAAGTCATGCAACTCTATATTATGGGAAGCGGTAGCCCTCGCCAAATGACCTATGGAACGGGAAACAAATTCGCTCCCACGCTTAGCCCCGATGGAAAGCATATCGCGTTCCTCACGCAGGGCGCAGTAAAGACCGTGCTTACCAATGGTGAGCAAGTGGATCAGGTGATGCCTCCCCCTCGCGCCGGACATGCGGACGGAGAGCAAGAGGAGGGCGCACACTCCGATGATCTGAAGGGTCCCTATCTTTGGGCTGGCTTTTCTGCGGATGGAACACACCTTGCCGCAGTTCAGTCGCTGACGAGTGAGGAGAACCCTGGTAATCTCGGTGACTTGACTGCTGGAGATCAGGTGCTTCGTGTCTTGGTAAATGGGAAAAATGAGTTTCTGGATACCGGGCGTGAGGTGAGTGCCTGTTGGGAGGTAGAAGGTAAAAAGCTAGCCAGTAGCTTCTCCGAGTACCATCTCCCCGCAAAAGAGAAGATCGGTAATCTGGCAAAAGCGGAATTCATTAGCGGAATCCGAGTTTGGACATTCGATAGTGGGAAACCTGTGCCTAAAGTTGCCTTTCTTGCGGTAGACTATACCGTAGAGCCACGTAACATCGCTTGGTCCCCTGATGGAACCCAGATCGCTTTTGAGTCTTGGGAGCATAAAAAGGGAGGCGAAAAGAGCCTCATGGGGATTGCTGTTTTTGATCTCAGCAAGAACCAGTCCTTTGTAATGAACAGCCCGAAAGACCTAGTTGAGTTTCGCAAACGGATGATGGTTGCCGCTACCGCGAATGGCAAGCCACAACGCCCCCGTTGGTCACCCGATGGCTCTCGCCTGCTCTATGAGGTAGTCAGCCCCAAAGGAGGGCGCGATCTCTTTGTGGTGAACTCCGACACTACAAACCAGATCAGCCTCACTCGTGATCTGGGCGGAGATAACTCGCAGGCGGTATGGGCTCCCTTGAAAAAGTAGTAAAATACTGCCACAAATCCGCTTCCTTGGCGTCTCATTCAGAGTAGCCAAAAGCACAAAACGAGAGAATCCCTAGCGCAATCGCTCACCCCGCGCTAGGGATTCCTCTGTGTCTTGAGAGGCTCAAAAATAGGACGATCCTCATCCCGCCTCGTTCCGAATGCTCACTAGAAAGGAGGTGAACCCATGCGACGCCCCTTTGTTCGTCTGCGCCGACGCTTGCGCCGAACGCGCCTCTTTCTCATTTTTGCTCTACTTGGTCCCGGCATTATCGCCGCATTTGGTGGCAATGACCCTAGTGGCATCTGGGGCTACTCTATGGCAGGGGCACAGTATGGCTATGGGCTACTTTGGGTTCTCCTCTTTGCTGGCATCAGCCTTGGGATATGTCAAGAGATGGGCGCACGCATGGGAGCCGTAACGGGAAAGGGGCTAGCAGACCTCATTCGAGAGGAGTATGGGGTACGTGTCACTCTCTTTGCGATGGTGGCACTTCTCATCGCCAATTTCGCGACGACCGTTTCAGAGTTTGCAGGGATCGCTGCCGCCGTGCAGATTTTCACGCCTCCCGAATCGCAACTACTTGCCAAACGTATCGTTGTGCCTCTTGTCGCTTTCGGCGTTTGGATGCTGGTGACACGTGGGAGCTATAAGCGTGTGGAGCGTGTCCTTCTCACCGCCTCCCTCATCTATATCGCCTATGTCGTCTCTGCATTTATGGCGCACCCGCATTGGTCTCAAGTTTTTGCGGAGATGCTGCACCCCCAGTTTGCCATAGCACGCCCGCTCTCGCCCTATCTCTTTATGGTCATCAATATTATTGGAACGACGGTGACTCCTTGGGCGCAGTTCTATATTCAGTCTTCTGTGCGCGACCGTGCCACCAAGCCCGAAGAGTACACGCCAATAGACCCTTTTGGAGGGGCTTTAAGCGCGATAATTGTCGCCTTCTTTATTACGGTATGCTGTGCCGCCACTCTCTTCACGCCGGGTAAGGTACCCGATTTTAACGATGCAGGTCAGATTGCACTCGCCCTCAAACCTGCGGCAGGAGCCTTAGCAACGACCCTTTTTGGCATTGGGCTACTCAATGCTGCCTGCTTTGGAGCGATTACAGTGCCGCTCTCCACCGCCTATGCTATCACCGAGTCTTTGGGCTGGGAATCGGGCTTGGGGCGACGTGTGCGAGAAGCACCGCTTTTCATTGGCGTCTTCACATTTCTCATTGTTGTCTCCGCGTTGGTAGTGATTTTCGGAGGACAAAACCTCAGTGCTCTCATTATTTTGCCCAATATTGTGGGGGGCGTTCTTCTGCCAATTATCCTGATCCTCCTTCTGCGCCTCATCAATGATCCGCGCCTCATGGGGAAATACAAGAATAATTGGTGGCAAAACACCATTGCTATCACCACCACCACGGTAATGATTCTGCTCTCTCTAGCACTGCTTATTCTGCAACTACTCCCCCACTGAACGGGTTCCCCAAACAACGTGACTAGTCAAATCAAAAAAATGGAAAAGGGGTGCAGGGGTGGAAAGACCACTATTGCACCCCTTTTCTGTGTTAAGAGTAGGGTGAGGAGATACGAAGGAGAGTGTTATTTGGCGGGTAAAGCCCAGTTTTCGTCAAAGAAACCTGCTTCCACCACTCCTCCGGGGGTACGCGCATTACTGGGGATACTCACATCTAGCACAGCGTAATCGGGAAGCTTGGGAACTTGGCGGGCGTTGTTCAGGTAGTCGTACTCCCGGTAGGTGAAACTGCTATTCACCACCACATACTTTTTGGGATTGAGTGGATTCGGGAAGATAAACACGGGAACATGGTGAGAGGCATCGAATCGCTTCGCGCCCACTTGTACCCCTTGCGTGTTCCATCCCACCGGCAACTTGGCAAGAATCTGCTGAAGAATCTTGTTGCTTGCGGGATCACCCCAAAGCACAAGGTTGTGATTCGCAATATCGTCTGCGGTGATTGCGGTATCTACCTTCACCCGTGCTTCGCCACGAAACTGCTGCCGCCAGTGGACTAGCGCATGCTTCTGCTCGGCAGAGACCCACGCACCTACCGCCGAGTTCAGGGGAGTACCTGTGGGGGTGACCATGAGGAAACTATCGAAGAAGGCGTCATCAATAGGACCCTGTAGCCCAGGGTATTTGTGAATCTCAGGCGTCTCAAGAGTATCGACGAGCTGCCAGCCCTGTGCCGTTTTGCGGAAATGTGACTCCCACGAACGATCCGACCCTACCGCAGAGGCGGTAATGCTTTTGCCATCCAAAATGACTTTTGGAAGAGTCGTGTTATCCAGGGGGCACTGCCCCGGAGCCATAGAGAGCGTGAGAGCGTTGATGTTTTTGGTCTTGATCTTCACGGTGTGTGTGTCGGCGAGATCGGCATTCACCTCCGCGCGTGACCAGTGCTTCTCCAACCCCTCCACTTGAACCCAGAAGGAACGGTTATAGCGTAGCCACCATGTTACGAAGCGCACCTGCTTTGGAACAGGGTTGCGCCCAATGGCAACGATGCTATCGATGCGTCGGTTCACCTCCGCTTTTGCTTTTGCCTCATAGGCGTGCCCGGCTCCAGGACCAATGATGTGCGTGAGCGTGATTCCCTCTTTGGTCAATGCCTTGCTCATCATATCTGCCGCCTGCTTCTGTCCATCTTTTTCACCACTGTAGGCGACGGTGGGAAGGTTGAAGAGGTTTAGAGCATAGTCCGTGCAGTCGTAGACGTGCCAAAGAGCCTGCTCGTACCATGTCGGTTTCACTTTTTCGTTTTGGAACACCTTGAGGAAGTCAGCTGTCTCGGAGAATCCCGCGCCAGGAGCCGCCGCCGCCCACTCTCCGGGAAAGTGAACTGCAAACTGCCAACATGCCGCCCCGCCCATCGAGAAACCCCGCACTGAGACCCGATTATCGTCGATAGAGTAGTGCTTTTTGATGTGCGCTATCGCCTCAAAAGTGTCCACCTCTCCCGCTATCTTGTTCGCATTGCAATAACGACCGTAGGGGTGCAGAACAAAGGCATTTGTAGGGGTGAACTCTCCGGGGTAGCTCTGCCTCTCTCGCAGAAAATTGACCTCGCTGAGGTTCTCCCCTCGCCCATGAAACCAGACATCCAAGCGGAACCGATTTGAGGCAGGACTCTGATAGGAGGCGGGAACCACCAAGCCATAGGGCTGAACGGAGCCATCTATCTTGGAGATATAGCCCCGCACAACAAGACCTGTTTGCGTCTCCCAAGGGGCTTTTCCTTCTCGCAAGAGTTTTGCCCGCTCCATGCCCTGCTCTAGCAGTTGTTGTGCGCCGGCAAACTCCCGCACGTTGAAAAACTCTTCATTCGCGACAGCGTAGCGCACTGCATTATAGAAAATCTGTACGTCGGGCAGGAGTTCTAAGAGGGCGGGCTTGCGCTCAATCGCACTACGGACTTCGGCAATCTCTGCACCCAATCGTGTGATACCCGCCTCTAACTGTTCGCGCACCTCTGCGGGGATTGGAACACCGGGCGGTGGAATCTTTCGGACGTTCTCAATCTTGTTATCTTGCGCTCCATCACCTCGCGTGGGAAGTGGCGTAAAACAGAGCACTGCGCCAAATAGGGACAACAAAAACCTTTTTTTCATCAAAATCTCCTCTAAGCAGCATTGCAGGCTTCACGGCTATGCTGAGTCGTTTAGCTCCATTAGGGCACGTGCCTGTAATGCTGTGTGGATGGGGCTCGTGACAACCTTTGTCTTTTACAATCTTGGGGCAGGGGGACGCACCGGAGACAACATCGGCAATACCCCTTTTGCCTTGGTCTTGCGGGTATAGACTCTGCCTCCCGCCACCACAAAAAGAGTATCGAGGTTGCTTCCCCCAAAGACCACATTCGTCGTGGGGTTTCGGTTCGGATTCAGCAAGATACCGTTCACGCGCCCCGCTTGATCACAGTATTGCACCCCTTGATTGGTGGTCACATAGAGCCAGCCTTTCGCGTCTACGGTCATGCCCCCTGTCTCATTGGTTGCCAATTCGTGGGGGATGGAGAGATCGACATAGAGTTCAGGGTAGGCGAGAGTGCTATCGGGTTGTACCTGATACGAGGTGAGCATGGAGGTTTGCGTAAGAGCAGTAAGAGGGGGTGTTTCGCCTCTCGCAGCTTTGTAGGCATCTCCTCCTTTTGCAGAATGTCCCACTATCAGGAGAGTCTGATCGGGCGTGAGGACAACATGGTTTGCCCCAGCAACTCCCGATACCAGTACCTTTTTGCTTCCCTTGCTAGAGAGAAGCCAGAGCTTACCTGTACTGGCGTCCGAGGCAAAAATCTCGCCCTTGTTGCTGATGGTGAAGTCTTGAATCGTAACCCCTCGTGCGAGAGTCTGCTCATTCCCTTGCGTATCCCACTTCACGAGACGCTTCCCCCCCTCAAGAGCCACCACCATTCCGCCCTCAACCGCAAAGTGCAACGCCTTCACGTCCGTTACATTCTCTTGCGCCACACTCAAAGTGCCATGCGCGGAGACTTTCATGATCCGCTTATGCGTGTTATCGGCGAAATAGACGTTGCCGTTTGAGTCCGTAGCCATTGCCCCGGAAGCCTCATAGTCGCCAGCGACGCCCTTCCAGTCCTCAAAGGGCAATACGACCTCCATAATCGGCTGTGGTGTCGCTGTGGAGGCAATAATGGGCTTGGGATAGTCACGCCAGAGCCAGCGCAGAGCCTCTGGCAAAATCGCAGTGCCATGTTGCCCATTGTGTCCTCCCGTTCCCAGTTCCCAATGATAGTCGTAACGGGCATAACGGAGTGCCCACATCATGTCGGTGTTGGAGATAAACCAACTGCCCGAATAGATGTCTTGATCGTTGGAACCCTCTTGCAGATAGACACGCAAAGGCTTCGGCTCCATTTTACGAATGAGGGAAGGGTAATCTTGGCTACCGCGTAGATTCGTAAAACTGCCTACCATGCTGATCACTCTGCGAAACTGATCGGGTCTTTCCCACGCCGCAGTGAAGGCACAGATTCCGCCCGAACTGGCTCCGCAGAGACCTCTGCCGTTGGGGTCTTTCGTTAGGTTGTATTTCTTGCCTACCTCTGGGATGATCTCCTCGATCAAGAAACGGGCATAACGATCCCCCAGCCCGTCATACTCAAGGCTACGGTTGAAGCGAGGAAGGGCATCGGGGCGCGAAGGGGGCACAACACCGGGGTTCAAGAAGATGCCGATAGTGACAGGCATCTCCTTCTTATGAATGAGGTTATCGAAGACCGTGGGAACACGAAAGCCCCCCTCGCTCACATAGCCGCCTCCATCTTGGAAGACCATGAAGCAGGTGGGCTTGCTTGCATCGTACTGCTTGGGGATATAGAGCCAGCAGTCTCGTTCTGTTCCCGCAAATATTTTACTTTTCCACTTGAAGGAGGTGACTTCTCCCTTTGGAACCCCGTCTTGGCGCAGGGAATCGGGGGTCAACTTGTACTCCTGCGCCTGTGCCAGAGCGGTTTGCCCGATCATCCATGCACACACGCCCAATAAGAGCCAACGCAACATATTAAAGTATTCCTTTCCTCATACGAATTTATCAATAGCTTCTCTCTTCCGCTTAGCTTCCCAAAACTCCTGCCCAAATTGCGCCAGAAAAGCAAGAAGTCTCTGTATTGTGGAACTCAAAAAGGAGGTATCGAAGCAGAAGGGGCTAGCGTTGCGCTAAAATCTCAAGGGCGCGTTCCGCATTCCGAAGGGCAAGAGCCTCCAACTGGGGCTTTTGGTTTTGGAGGTGTAGAACACGAGAGGAGCTATTTGAGAGAGATTCTGCAATGCGTTGTGCCGTCGCCTCTCCCTCAAAATCGCTCCAGTCTACGCAATCCTGTTCCAGTCCCAAACGGTGCATTAGGCTCGCCACTTTGGGGTCATACGAAAGAGCAAAGGAGGGAACACAAGCACGCGCAGCAAAGATGAGGGTGTGCAGACGCATCGCTACAACGCTTTGCATACGCCCCACCACCCCCAAAACCTCTTCGGGGGAGTAGGGGTTTTGCACAAAGCGAAACTCTTCGGGGTGGCGTGTCTGCTGAACGACACGGCGGGCAAAATCGAGATCGTTGGGAATCTGCATGGGGATCAGTAGGATTCGCTCGGAGATATGCCCAGAAAGGGAATCGAGGAGTTGTGCATAGTGTGCGGCGGTCTTCTCTGGCTCTGCTCCCCAAGAGCGTAAGGCAACCCCAATGAAGCGACTCTCTAAGGGAAGCCCTTCTTTTGCAAAGAGGGCATCAATCTGACTGGAAGGGGCAGGATTGAGTGCAAAAGCGGGGTCTGCCGTCACCTCTATAGCAGGGAGTGTGACCCCTATCTCCGCCAGCAGTTCCGCCGAACCCACATCACGCACGGTGATGCCTGCGGCACGATTCGCCACTTTACGAACCACAGTTCGGGAGAGGGGTCGGCTCAAAGGACCCAAGCCTTGTGCAAAAAACATATACGGAATACGATGGTGTCGTGCTAACCGACACACAAAAAGATAGTAGAGCAAGGAGCGCACGCTCGTCGTATCCTGAAGCAAGCTTCCTCCGCCAGAGAGGAGTAGGTCTGTTTTCTCTAAGGTGGCTTGCAGAGAGCCAATGCTCATCCGGTAGGCGGAAGGGATAGCATGTAGATGGGTGGTCTCTACGGGGTTTTGAGAGAGGGCAACCAGTTTCACACGCCCCGGCGCGATCCGCTCGAAAGAGGTTCGAAGCCCCGCAAGTACCGCCTCATCCCCCGCGTTTCCACAGCCATAATAGCCAGATACTGCGATTTGCGGAATCTTCTCTGCCGTCATAGACTCTCCTTGACAGGCTTACGGACGCGTCCACTCAACCACTCCAAACCTAAGAACGCCACACCGCCCAAAACGATTCCTATCGTCAAACCCGCGAGATTTCGCCAGAACGAGATCAGTAAGGGGGTGTGGATGTGGCAGAAAGTGTTTAGCAGAGAGACTTGCCCCAAACAGCCAAAGAGGAAGAGGGGAAGCCCAATATTCCGCTTGCCACGCCAACAGAGAGCCAAGCCCAAGAACAGCGCGGGATGCCCAAAGAGATACTCCTTTGTGCGGGGGCGAACAAACAGCAGACGTTCGGAGAGGTTTCGGAACTTCATCTCGATACCAGAAGCCCCCACCCCCGCATCGTTCCCTGTTCGTGCCACCACAAAGGCGAAGAAGACGATAATCACTAATCCAAGCAGAAGTACCCCGAAGCGAGCAGGCTCTTGCCCAATGCGCTTCAGATTCCCCGAAACACGCCGCCAAAACGCCTCCCTCTTTTCGGCTTGAGTGGCGATACCGCCCGAAATGGCAACAAACGTGATAAGCAGAAGCGGGATAATGTGTTGTACCTTGATACCAAAAAACTGCTTCGCGTGGAGCATATAGGGGCGCGTTGCCAACAGTCCCGCCACCAAGACGATTCCGATACTGGTGATGAGGCTCGCCACCACCATCGCGCTAAAAGCCCGGCGCACCGCTTGAGACTTTGGTAGTACCTCAGAGGTGAGCGGAAATATTCGGAGACAGGCAAGTGTTGGGAAGGCGATGCCTGCCAAAAGCGCGACGTACTGTCGCCAGTTATCCCCTAGGAGCGAAAGGCTGACGCAAACCTCACAACAGAGGAGGAGCCAGCTAATAAACGCCTTTCTGGAGAGGGGAAACATCTGTTGGATCACCGCCATAAGACCTGCCCCGATGCCCAGCCCCATGATCCCAAACAGAGCACGAGGAATGCCGGGGTCCACAAACCTTTTGGAGACTCCCGTATCCAAACCGCCTCCCATAAAAGACTTGCCCTTGCGAATTCCACCCACGATCTTCTTGAGGTAATTGATGTTCTCTTCAATGGGGTCTATCCCCGCTTGAGTCCAGAGACGTACATAGCAGAAACGAATATTGCGATCTCTCACGCCACGCACATACCGTTCCACAATCTCCGCCTCGGTCATCTGCGCCATCTCCGCCACTTGGATACTATGTACGCGGATATAGTCTCCCTTGAGAAGGTTTGTTATTTCAACATCGCCTTTCTGTTTTCCAAACTCCACTGCCCCAAAATCTAAGCCGATAGGCGCGGGATCACCCGCTTCACGCGGAGCCTGTGGATCGCGAAACATTTTGGCGACGCTGTTCTCCAAACCCCGGTACCCCAGCACCTCCTCACCCTGAAAGACGACAAGGGAGGCTCCTTGCCTCTTGAGGTCTTGCAGTACAGCTTCTGCGCTTTGGGGAGTGACACCGGGGAAGTTGGAGATACGCCCTGTAATACGCAGTTTCGCGTCCTGCACTATCTGGCAGGTCTCTGGCGAAAGCCCGATACCAATCGTCCTCAGAAAGGCGTATTCTACAGAGGTGAAAGAGTTATTCTTTATTCCGTCAGCCGTATACTCGGCGAAACTGGTCTTTGCTTTGGAAGGATCGTTGAGGAGAAGGTTACGAATGCGGAGTGCCTCTTGAATACGATTAAGCGTTGCCTGATGGCGGACAAAGAAACGGGTCTCTGAGCTTTCAAAAGGAGAGGGGAGGCGCTGTATCTCTCCGTTCTGCTCCAGAGAGGTAAAAGTCTCTTCTGCTACAACAACGGAAGTGATGCCATTCTCCTTGAACCCTTTCAAAATCTCAACAGGAGACTTTCCACTCATCTCGGCAAGCTGTGCCACCTCTTGCCACTCCACCGCCAACTCCACGCGCCTGTTTCGCATCTCTGCTCTATATCGAAGCGCAACGCCCCCCAGCCCTGCCAAGAACCCGACTGCCATTAAAGACAGCAAGATTCGAGGGATAGGACGCCGTGAACTCTGCATAGTCTTGCTAAACTCCTCTCTCTCCTACTCTTAATGCTCAACTGTATACTTCATTGTGACACCAAAGCCGACTCTACCGCAAGGCAAAAAGCCCTCCGCCTCAGAAATGCCCTAGCAGAACAGCAAGAAGCAGTGCCTATACTTTCCGGCAATGAATCTTGAAAAGGGGTGGTTGTATTTGGGTGGAGAGTGTGTTATAATGCCAGAGTGAGGGAGACTGATCGTTCTACTAGTTTTTGCCCAAAGGGCATCCAGAGGGTAGAAAACTCCTAAATATGTTTTTGCGGAATACCTATAATTAAATATAGACCGATGATGGAAAAGGCAAACCCATAGAAATGTGGGGACGCAAAGCCATGGGCCTAAGAGGGGTTTTTGCTCCTGATGGCTGCCAGGTTGTCGTCCTCGACGCAAGACGGTCTCAGTAGCGTTCTGAGATCGAATGAGTCGTTCAGGAGGCACAATACAATGCAAATCTCAAGTGATGAGATCAATCGATTACTCGCTTTGTCTGGGCAATCGCGCACTACCAATGCACGAGGAACAGGTACTTCAACCTCTACGGGGGATGTTTCCACCAATAGTGGGGCAGCAGCTGAAGTCGAGGTGAGTTCCCAAGGGCAAGATGTTCAGTTTGTGCAGAGAGTTCTGAGCCGTGTGTCTGATGTGCGTGAAGACCGCGTTCAAGCCCTCAAAACAGCAATCGAGAATGGAACCTACAAGGTGAGTGGCGAGGATATTGCAGACCTCATTATTCGTCGCGCCCTTGCTGACAACGCTTCGCTCTAAGCGTAGCTACCTATAACAACCAAAAAGCACGTCGGGTATCTCTGTCACGGGAGTACCCGACGTTTTTCTTTGTCTTTTTTGGAACTCTTTTGCGCGTCCTGTCGTCTGTATAGATGTGAGGACAATGAAGTTCCACAGACAACTGAATAGCGACAACTAAATACCGCTCAAAACCGCATACAGACAACCGAATAACGACAATTCCATACCGCCAAAAACCGCATAACGCAACAAGGTTGAAACCAACCTCACTTAACATAGAGGGACGCAGAGCAGAAGACCGCTCTGCGTCTTTTGCTGTCTTTGCCTCTCTTTTTGGAGTGACTGGCTTGAGAGGAAAATCTTGCGATGGACAGTAAAGCGGTCCTCTAAAGAATGACGCGAATGGGGACGCCTCCCCTTCCTTCCGAAAAGCCTATTTCAGTACGAGGGTTCCCCATATCTCAGGGCGTCCCCAAACCCCAGACCCATACGACCATGCAAGGCGCGATTTCCCTATATCCTCACCAACACGTGCCTCTTTTTTGCCTGCATGAAACAGGATCACATTGAAACCAAAACGAGTGCCACGCTTGATCTCAGCACGCTTGATTTTGAGAGTTGTCCACGGGATAAGTGCCTCTACAACGTACCCTGTCGGAGTGAGGCGCGAAGCTAACTGGATAGAAGGCTCTTTCCTATCCACAGGACCCGGATTCGCATCGGCGTCACGCCCGGCACGCACCCGCCCCGTAATGTCTTGCGGAAAGATGCCCAGTTTGAGGGTTCCAAACGTGTTCTCACCACGTGGCTTAGGGTCAATACAGATTTCGGTACTGGTAGTGCGCCAGTGTCCTTTAATGTCATCGGGCGCGATATTCCGAACGACTGTATCGTCCGTGACATCTACGAGAACATGGAGCGCGGATTCGCTATGCCCCACAAAAAAACGTCCACTGATCTCTTTGTCGTCCCGCACTCCCCCCTGTGCGCTATGGGTATGGGGAATAGCAACGCTTTTCACACCCAACCTCTCCCATTTGGCAATATCGGCATCGACGGGCAGAACGGCTTTCAGGGCGGCGGCATAGGTCTCTGGAAACACTTCCAGCTTACCCTTACTCGCTTCCTGAACCACTCCATCGACCTTCAGACTCACTTCTTGACTGGTTTGAGCCAGCCCTGCCGGAGAGGCTACCATAAAGCCATAGACGGTGCTTGTGTTGGGAGTGGCTTGAATATCTTTTTCCGCAGGATTGGAACGCCAGCCGGGAGGCAAAACTAGGCTGACGCGGACTCTCTTCTCCTCTTGGGTGTGATTTGCAAAAGTGACATAGACATAAGAAAGGGTTCCTGAAGTGATAGATTGGCGTGGCACTTCATAGGCGATCCTATCGGGTAGTCCGTTCTCCATGAGCCACTGGTGAAAATTGCGTAGGGCAGGAAGAGGCTGAAAGCGCACCTCAAGAGGAGCAGGTGTGGTGGCAGGAGCGTGGGGCAAAATATCATTTTTGAGAGGGGTAGTTCCCGCGATGCCATCAAAGAGGTCTTGCTCCGATTTTGGAGTCGTTGGTACGCAACTCTTGATCAGCGTGAAACCGTTGGGGCGTGCAAAAAAGTTTTGTCCTGGAGGCATACTGGAGAAAAACTTGTCAAACCCTTGACTGCGGTGGTTTGACTCGGCTAGGGCGGCGATGTCCGCGTAGCGTTTGCCGGGATGTTGGGTAGCAAGCGCCCCAGAAGCGACTCCATCCGTTTTTATCAGGAGTGCCCCACCCATGAAAGAGACCCAGTACAGTTTTTTTACTTGCCACACCCGCAAGCCCTCTTCTTCTATCTGATCGGGAAAGACTCTTGGATCGGCGGCGGCGGCGAATGCTTCTGTTGCAAGGCGCCCTGCAGCTTGGTGGTGTCCGTGTTGTCCTCCCACGGGAGTGGGATCCATCGTGCAGATCACTTCTGGGCGTAACATGCGAACTAGGCGCACGAGACGGCGGAAAGTTATCTCCTTGCCCCATTTATCGAGGGTCGCTTGCACGCTTTCGGTGTATGCCCAATCCGCTTGATTCAAAAAGTAGAGATATTTTGTGCCCAAGAGGGAGAGGCATCGCCTCAGTTCCGCCTCTCTTACTTGACCAAGTGCCTCCCCTAGCTCTTTGCCAGTGCCATTACCTCCCCCTTCTCCACGGGTACAGGTGACTAGGGAGACCGTCTTGCCCAAGTCGGCATAGTGTGCCATCGTCGCCGCCATCATACTCTCATCGTCTGGGTGTGCAGTGACGACAAGCAGATCGGTTTTCAAGAGCTGTTGGTTGGGAGTCTCCTCGGGCATCTGGGCAAAAAGTGGACGTGAAAGGAGAACTAAGCCAGCATAAACGGAAAGGAGACAAAGAGAGCGTAAAAACATAAAACACCTCGTTCGGGGAAAGTTATGGGCTATCCAAGTCTTTCGACACCTAGCGAGTCGATTCCTACGCTCTTTCTAGATATATCTTCTGCACTATTCCAAGAATGTGTCCGGCGGAAATGCCTAGTCTCCCAAGAAAGCACCTCCTCTAGGACAAAAACCTAAAAGCGATAGGTCAACTCCGCATAGGCAAAGGTCGCATCCTTACCTTGATAACTCTTCTCTACCACGCTTCCGCCGTGTGCATACCCCAGATAGAGAGTCATGTTGAGGTGCTTCTCCAACTGGCAATCGAGGCTCAGATCGTACAATGTGCCTAATCCTTTGCTTCCACCGCTGGGGCGTCCTGCGTAACCGAAGGCACTGTTATCGTATGCTCCGCCTCCGGCATACCAAAGGTCGTTTGAATTTGCTAGCCCCAAGGCATGAATATCTGCACGAAGCGTCCATCGCTTATTGGGGCGCAAAATCACTTCCGCAAACAGGTCTTCCAGGTTAGTCTCAGAATAGAAGGGAAAACGTGCATAGATTCGAGGGGTTGGAAGCATTGGGAAGAAGGTTCCGTGGCGTCCATTCCCACCATCCCCATCTCCACTCGCATAGTAGTATCCTAGACGAAACCAAGGTTGCCATAGAGCCTTATTGGGTTGGTAGCCCACCTCTAGCGCATAGGCATATGCGCCGTGTTGCTGTGTTCCCCACTTACCAAACTGACCGGCTCCCCATAGCAACGTATCGAACTTACCGCTTCCCAAAGAGTGCACCCCCAAAGAGTGTCCTCCTATTGTTCCAATTTGGAGTGTGCTAACGTCTGCGGTGCGGACTGCCACAGGGCGGTTATCGGTTTTGAGGACGCCAGGGCGTATATCGCCATAGTAAGCACCAAAGAGGCGCGAATCGGTACTGAGGCGTGGGCTATTATGGCTTGCGTTGCGAGCAAGATAGGCGATTTGGACCCCGGTGAGCGTGTCCATACCCCTCAAGGAGAAGACTCCCCGTGTGGGAAATGCCCACAGGGCAGTGGTATTGAGGTTGGGTTTGTCCCGTGTAATCTGTACTCCATCGAAACTCCTACCAACATGGGTAAACCCAAAGGGACCAATGAGGCGTTGCCCAATGCGATCCCGTTTCAGCGCCGCTAGAGAGGGGTTGGAGGCGGGAAGTTCCACTCCATCACTGAATTCGAAGCGTCCGAGCTTGACCGCGTTTCCAGAATGAGCAACATCCTTAAACTTCACATAGCCCTGTTTTAAGAAGAGACTCGCGACTTGAGAGCCGCTTGCCACGCGATAAGAGGAGCCTAAACCAAGCTGCCCTTGGGGGGCAGGAGCCGTGGAGATTGTGGGAAGCCCAATAAGTGTTGGTTGCTCTATTTCGAGAGTAGTCTCTTCGTGGCGGTTTTGTCGGGTGATTCCAAAACGGAGCAAGCTGGCATTAAAATCATAGTCGTTACGCGCCTTATCGGTAGGAAACCAGTTCCACAGTTCAGAGCGGAGACGCCAACTCCCAAAGAGTTGCCAGTGGGTATTGGTTTTTGGGGGAGTAGTACCCTCTTTCTTTTGTTGGGTTTGCGCTAAGAGAGGCGTTGCCGAGAGCACGAGAGTAACAGTT
>CAMCUQ010000066.1 GCA_945878775.1 Chthonomonas calidirosea | reverse complement strand
GCGTTTGTCAAGATGGAGCAGGTGCGGATGCACAGCCATCTGAGCCATTTTGCGATGAAGGCGCAACTCTACCAAACAGCACTCCAGAGTGCTTACCAACAATTCCAGAAACGCAAGGTGCAATATGGGCTTGCGTAACATCAGTTATTTAAATGTCCGTCCGCTACATCGCCCTTCAGCTATGGTATGAATTCGGCTGTGGGTGGCATCTCCCTAGACGATGTCAGTGAGCCTCAAGCTGTTCCACTTCTCTTCGAGGCAGACGCGCCTATACGCTCCTTTCATGGTGGTATGAGGGATATTTCATTGGGGCGACACTATGGGCAAACCAACACCATGTTTTTGGATGGTCATGCTCGCACACTGACTTCTACTCCCAACGAGACATTCCAATGGACCCCCAAAAAACAAGTAAAGAGCAAGGGAGAGTGAAGCAGGGACTATCAAACCGCGTGAAGAAGTGACGCCTCTTTTCCGCTTTGGGGTGATACAGGGTACTATCTAAAGCGTAATGAGATTGCAATTTCGTCTCAACAAGGGATTCATAAGGAGATAGAGCATGAAACTAAGTTGGATTACCGTTTTGGCAGTTGGCAGTACACTGATGCCGCTCGCCGTGCAAGCCGAGGACTGGTCACAGTGGCGTGGTCCCAAGCGGGATGCAGTCTCTACAGAGAAAGGTCTCTTGAAAGAGTGGCCCAAAGAGGGACCAAAACTGCTTTGGCACTCTAAAGATGCAGGTTATGGCTTTGGGAGTCTTGCCGTCACAGGCAATCGTGTCTATCTCGTCGCCAGTGAGGGCAAAGAGAAGGAATCGGTACGCGCCCTAGATGCCAAGACGGGCAAGCCGATCTGGTCAACACCCATTGGGAAAGTGGGCAACCCCGATCAGACGCCAAACTATCCTGCCGCACGTTCGACGCCCACGATAGACGGCAAGTTCCTCTATGCGCTTGGCTCAGATGGGGACCTCGCCTGCCTTGAGATCGCTTCTGGCAAAGTGGTTTGGAAGAAGAGTTTTCGTAATGAGTTTGGGGGCAGACCCGGCATTTGGGCATATTCAGAGTCTCCGCTCGTGGATGGAGATAAGGTGATCGCCTGCCCAGGTGGCGAGAAAGCCAGTATTGTGGCATTCGATAAGAGGACGGGCAATGTCGCTTGGAAAGCTGTCACACCAGACGCAGATATGGCAGGCTATGCCTCCCTCATTGTGGTGGAAGTGGAGGGTGTAAAGCAGTATGTGGCATACCTTAGCAAGGGCTTGTTTGGAGTGGATGCCAAGACGGGCGGTTTCCTCTGGAGATACGATAAGTCGATAGACACCCGCTTTGGGGTTCATGCCTCAACACCCATCGCCTCTGGCTCAAGCATCTATAGTGCCGCAGCAACCGGAGGAGGGCTTGCCCTCATCAAAGGCAATGCTGGAACCTATACCGCCGATTCCGCCTATGCCGGGCGCAAAGTTCCCAATGCGTTGGGAGGCGCAGTGAAGGTGGGAGACTATCTTTTTGGCTCCAGCACCAACACATTACTCTGCATTGAGTATGGCACGGGGCGTATTCGTTGGGAAGATCGTTCTGTTGGAGCGGGTTCGATATGCGCTGCCGAAGGGCTTCTCTATCTGCACGGCGAGGATGGGGCAGTGGCACTGATAGAGGCGACACCCGCAGGCTACAAAGAGCGAGGACGTTTTACACCAAACGACATACCAAGCCGAGGACAGGCAAAAGCATGGGCATATCCTGCCATTGCCAATGGACGCTTGTATATCCGTGATGGTGCTTCCGTGTGGTGCTACGACATTCGTAAGTAGTGGTATATAGCCTGCCAAAATCCGCCTTTTAGGGCAGGAAGTAGACAGGAGTAAAGGAGCCTTTGTGGCACGCTTTCAGACACGCTATATCTGTCAGAGTTGTGGGCATGAGTCCCCAAAGTGGCTTGGGAGATGCTCAGAATGTGACGCATGGGACTCCTTTACGGAAGAGGTTAGCATCAAAGAGAATGGGAGTGCCTCTGCCCCCAAACAAGGGAGCGAAATATCAAGAGGCTTCGTTCCCAATGCCAGTGCCCCCGTTCCCATCACGGAAGTCCGTGCCCTAGCACACCAACGTCGAACCACGGGCATAGGAGAGTTTGATCGCGTTTTGGGAGGGGGGTTGGTTCCGGGAGGGCTAATTCTTGTGGGAGGAGACCCCGGTATTGGAAAATCGACACTGCTCACCCAAGTGGCTGCCCTTCTTGCCAAAGCAGGGACCCCTGAAGACCCCACCACTGTCCTCTATATCTCTGGCGAAGAGAGTGCCGAGCAGATCAAGCTACGCAGTGCGCGGCTAGGGGCAGTGACCCCAAACTTTTTGGTGAGCGTCGAAACTGAGATAAATATCATACTCCGCCACCTCGATTCCACCCGCCCCACCCTTGCCGTTATCGATAGCATTCAAACTATGTTCGACTCTGCCCTCGATTCTGCCCCCGGCAACGTAAGTCAAGTACGCACTTGCACGACCCACCTCGCCCGCTTCGCCAAAGCCGTGGGGGTTCCCCTTGTGCTGATAGGGCATGTGACCAAAGAGGGAAGCCTTGCGGGACCCCGTGTCCTAGAGCATATCGTCGATACCGTTCTCTCGTTTGAGGGGGATCAGCACCACGCCTACCGGTTGCTTCGTGCCGCCAAAAACCGCTTTGGTTCTACCGACGAGTTGGGCATTTTTGAGATGCACGAGACGGGGCTTGTGGGAGTAGACAACCCCTCGGCACTCTTTCTTTCGGAGCGAACGGAGGGAGGAAATGGCTCGGCAGTTGCCTCTACCCTCGAAGGGAGTCGGGCACTACTTGTGGAGGTACAGGCGTTGGTTGCCCGCTCCCCATTAGCAAGCCCTCGGCGCTCTGTGACGGGTATGGAGCCGAATCGTGTGAATATGCTCCTTGCCGTTCTTGAGAAACGAGTGGGCTTGAAATTGGCAGAGCAAGATGTCTTTGTGAATGTGGCAGGAGGTATCCGCATCTTGGAACCCGCTACTGATCTTGCAACAGCCCTTGCCGTCGTCTCAAACTTTAGGGAGCAACCCGTTGAGCCGCACACGGTTCTCATAGGGGAAGTGGGGCTAGCCGGAGAGGTTCGTGCCGTTGCTCAAGCCGAAAAGCGGTTGCGAGAATCGGCACGTCTGGGCTTCCGTCGCGCGATCCTCTCCAAGCATAACCTTTCCAAGCTGCCTCGTAATCTTGACATTGAGATCGTGGGTGTTGAGACCGTTGCCGATGCGATACGTCATGCCCTGGTCTCTCCTCGCAGTGTGGAGAATTCTGCAACTTCTCTTTAACGCCTTCTGTCAGATATGCTAAAATAGACCCTCCCTTTGTGATCAAAGAATCGTGAAAGAGAGGGATGAAGAGAAGAAGGAGAGAATCGGTGCAAGTTCCAGCAGGATTGAAGTTCGATACAAACGGTCTTATCGCGGCAGTGGTGCAGGATCACGAGACAAACGAGGTGCTAATGGTTGCGTATATGAATAGAGAGGCTGTAGAGCGCAGTATTGCGACCCTGCGGGCTACCTATTGGAGTCGTTCCCGCCAAAAATTTTGGATCAAGGGAGAGACAAGCGGTCACGTCCAACACGTCAAAGGAATATATGTGGATTGCGATCAGGATTGCTTGCTCGTGAAAGTAGAGCAGATAGGCGCGGCTTGCCATGAAGGCTATCGCTCCTGTTTCTTCCGCGAAATCGTTGCAGACGGAGAGGCTCTACAAGTGCACGGAGAGCCTTTGACCGCTTCCTATTAAGTTTCAGAAAAGCAGTTTTGTCCTTTAATACAGAAGGTATACCGTAACATCCGGGGGGGAATATTCCTCCTCGGTGGCAATCGTTTGTGGTTTCTCTATTTGTGCGTTCGTTATAGTGCCGTAAGAAGTGTTACCCAATACGACATATCCTCATCAGAAAAGAAATCAAGCAATGAAACACTCCTATGCTAGGTTCGTTACGCCATTGGTCGTTTTGTTGTGCTTTGGAAGTATGAACTTGCAAAGCACAACTGCCCAACCGGAAGGGGTGGGAGAGTGGAGTAGCGTGATCAAATTGCCCCTCAGAGGCATTCACGCCATTCTCCTCCCCACCGGCAATGTGATGCTCTTTACAGTGGGACCAGAGCAACCACAACCTTTTCTTTTTGCTCCCCTAAATAGTGCTCTACAAAGCATAGACCGTCCCGGCTATGAGATATTCTGCTCCTCCCACAACCTACTCGCGGATGGCAAACTACTCATCATTGGTGGACGCGACAAAGTGAACACGGCAGGGCTACCCAATATCACCCTCTATGACCCTTTTAACAACACCTTTACCCGCCAAAAAAACATGAACTTGGGACGATGGTATCCTAGTAGTATTCAGTTGGGGGATAACCGTGTTCTCATCATTGCAGGAACCTATCTGGACGCAGAAAGCCAGAAAGTCCTGCATAACAGACTCCCCCAGGTCTACTACAAGGGAAACCTGAAAACATTAACAGGTGCAAAAGGAACGGTCTCGCTCTATCCCCGGCTGGCACTGATGGCAGATGGGAGAGTGTTTATCGCAGGTCCTTCACAATACTCGAAATACCTTGACCCAAATGGTAGAGGACAGCTCATAACAGGTCCCACACGCACTTTCACAAGCCGTGATGCAGGGGCACTCTGCCAATATGAAGATGGCAAACTCCTTTACATGGGAGGAGGCGATCCTCCCACAGACACCGCTGAAGTGATCGATCTCAATCAACCCGATCCACAATGGCGTCAACTCTCCTCCCGTATGATCGCCCCGCGTCGCCACCTCAACAGTACGCTCCTCCCTGATGGAAAAGTGCTGATTACGGGCGGAGTCTCTGGAGCTGGATTCAATAACACCACTACTCCCGTCCTCACTGCTGAAGTATGGGACCCTGCTACTGAGGAGTTTACACCTCTGTCCGACATGGCGACAGGGCGTTGGTATCATTCCACCACTCTCATGCTCCCCGATGGGCGTCTCCTTTGCTCTGGAGGAGAAGACAGCCTGAACGCAGAGATATACTCGCCACCCTACCTCTTTCAAGGGCGTCGCCCCTATATCTCAGGTTTTCCTTCTGTGCTCTATTATGGAAAGTCCTATGAGGCACGATTCACAAGTATCAACAATATCGTGGCAATGAATCTCATAAAGCTCTCCTCTGTAACCCATTCTGTCAATTTTGATCAGCGGATTGTGAGGCTCTCTTTTAGTCGCTCTGGAAGAACCCTCCAATTTACGTTGCCCACAAACCCCAACCTTTGCCCGCCGGGCTACTATATGCTATTTGTCATTGATAAATCGGGGCGACCTTCTGTGGGCAAAATTGTGAGAGTGCGCGCCTAAATCGCTCCACTCAAGGAGGCATACCATGATATTGAGCAAACACAGGGCTAAAAAAAGGAATCACCTGCTGATCTTGGCAGTCGTTCTACTTTTGGTAGGAGCGGGGCTTTCTCGCGGGCGGGCTGAAGTTCTCCAGTTGACATTAGGTATCCACATGAACTGCCCCTATGGTCTTGCTGGCTGATGGCCCATCGTCCATGATGGACTATTGCGCCTGGAAGGCGTAGAATGGGTGAGTGAAACAGCAGATACGAACGCATGGACCTGCCAAATTCGATATAAGGGACATCGCCTCCCCGATCTCGTGGCTCTTAGGAAGTACCTAGAGGAGACCATGCGCGCTGGCGCACGCCTCTATGGAGTGGAAGCCACGCTACAGGGGCATTTGGTAACTCAAGAGGGAGTCTTGGGGCTTGAACTCTCCGACACAAAGGAGGTGCTTCACTTGGCTCCCCTACAACACAAAATTCAATGGGATATGAAGCAAAAACGGGAGGCTCCAACATCAGAGAGGGAGAAGAGTGCTTTCTCGCTCCTTGAGGTGTTTGCAACAAAGAAGCCTAAAGGTCTGGTGCGTATCGTTGGAGTTCTTGAGCAAAAGCTAGAGGACAAACGATTTATTTTGGAGGTGCGCGAGTTTCAGGATTCCACCATAGTTATGCCCGCAAAGAGGGGTCTCCGTTTGCCCTCAAAGCAAAAACAGAGATGGAATCGCTAGCATTCCCGATTCGTCACTCACCTTACGCAGGGCTATCTCATTATAGCCTCGAAAGCTAGGGAGATAACTCAGCGCAAGGTCGGTCACTCACTACGGCGCAACATCCAGAGCCCCATGCCCACAAAGACGACGTTTTGCGCCCACGCCGCCACATAAGCAGGAATGAATGGGGGCTTGCCCTCCATGCCAGGCGCACCCAAAATACGCATAAGTAAAAGTGTGTTCCAATAGAAAAAGACGAGGAATATCGAGAGTAGGACTCCCATAAAACTGCCTGCTCTGGCAAACCGGTGCGCCATGGGAGGACAGCACAACGCCATAGCGAGGCACGCAAACGGAACCGAGAGTTTGAAGTGGTAATCCATGAGAGTGAAGTAGTCTGTTACACCCTCTCGAACATTCCTTTCGATAGCTTTCTTAAGATCGGCAAAAGTGCGTGTGGCGGAAGTTTGCCCTATCTGCCACATAGGGAACTGAAGGGCAAGACCAGCTTGAAACGACTGTGGATCGACGACAGTATAGAGCTTGAAGACCGAGTCAGGACTGGGCTTCATCACAAGCCTATTTGGCTTTTTGAGGTCATAAAGCACCATACTAGGACGATTTAGAATCCAATACCCGTTCTCATAGCGTCCATCCTCAGCATAGACCACAAAAGGCTGTGCTTCCCCCCGATAGACGGAGGTGGGACTAGCGATTATCTGCACATCCGTCAGTTTGAGGTAACCTTTTTGGGGAAGAATCTGCCGCACCATAAGAGCATAAGACTGATCGTTAGTAATGATATATTGCCCGGCTTGGGGAACAAGGTGTTTGAGGTGCATGGGAAGCTCGGCAAAGACCTTGTTCAGCTGGAAAATGGAAGGAGGGACGACATACTCCCCAAGGCAAAAATCGCCTACACTCACTATCCCTCCCAAAACAAAATAGGGGAGAAAGATACGCCACATTCCCACGCCAGCCGCTCGAATAACCGTGATCTCGCTGTCCCGCGTGAGGCGACTGACTGCCAGTGCCGTTCCCACTGCCATTGCAACAGGCATCGTCATATGGACGAGAAAAGGCAAAAACCATAACACAATGCGTACCACAAAGACAACCGGGACTTGGTTGGTGATGAGGACATTTGCATTGTTGTAGAGCATGGTTCCCACAAGGACAAGCACGATAGCCGCCTGCCCAATCAGGAACGGAACCACCATTTCACGAAGCATGTAGCGGTCGAGGATTCTCATAGTGTAGATGGTACTTGACGCACAGGAAGAAAGTCAAGCACACTGGAATAGGGAAACAGGATATGGTACGAAGAACGGGGTGGATATGCCTTTTCGCCGAGATTCTCCTTCTGATGGGAGCAGTAGCACTACGGTGCCTGCCGCAATGTCTCCAAAAAGGCTCCCTCCCTTTGGCGTTGGGGTTGCTACTTGGCGGCGCATTGGCAATGGCAACACGCACCCGCTACGCACTCCTCATCTACCTATCGCTTGGTGTGGCATTCCTGGCAGGAACTCTTTTCGCCATGCCTCTGCCCACCGATGCAGTAGAGGAGGTGCGCCTTTGGGCAGGTGCGCCCTCTCTCTTCCAAACCTATCCAGAGATCGTGAGGACATTGGCATTTGTCTTTGCCATTCCCTACCCCTTTGCTCGTTTTGGCTACCATGCCCCCGATAGAGCCCAATGAACTTCCCACCGCGAAAAGACACGCCCCATTCTGTTTTGATGGCGCAATATTTGCCGACACGAGGGGGTACTCAACCCTCAACAAGCGTCTGAATCTCATTGGGCAAACTCAAAAGATAGCGAGGTGCCTCCGCTTCAAGTTCCGCGCGCGAACCATGTCCCCAAAGGACTCCTGCTGCTGGTAGATGATTGCGATGTGCCGCTATCAGATCAACCGAGCGGTCACCAACCATGACCGTTGATGGTGGTATCCCCTTTCGAGCCAAAAGAGCCTCTATTTGTTGCCACTTTTGAACTCCAATCTCGCCTCCATCTACAAACCGAAAATGGGAACGAAGCCCAAACATATCGAGTATCCGCTCTGCGAAATCGCGCCGCTTGGATGTACAAACGCCCAAGGGAATCCCGCTCTCGCGGAGGTGAGAGAGTGCCTTCTCTATGCCCGGATAGAGTGTGTTCTCAGAATAACCAACCTCCGCGTAGCGTTCGCGGTATTTGATGACAAACTCCTTTGTTTGAGCGGGAGAATCCTCACCGGTAACGGCGCGAAACGTTGAATCAAGCGGGGGACCTATGTAAGTGGCAAGTTGAGACATCTCCAGCGGCGCGTACCCCATATGCGACAGAGCGTAATTTACGGAACGGGCAAACCCAACAAGGGGATCGCTTAGTGTACCATCGAGATCAAACAAAACAAATTCATGGCGCATATCCAGGTTACTCTCTTGTCCTTGTGCCAAAAAGAGGCACTCAGAGGGAGCGACTTCCCTCTGAGTGTTGGTGCTTATAACCCCAAGTTCCGCTTGTGAAACGCAATGGCTTCCTGAACGTGAACGTCCCAGTATCCCCACGTATGTGCGCCGGGAAACTCTTCATACTCATGCTCATAGCCTATCGCCTTGAGGTGTGCATGAAACTCCCTATTTTGTCCTAATAGGAAATCGTCCACACCACAATCGATACGAAGGAGAGGACGCTCCTCTGGCTTCAACTTTTCGGCAAGGGCGAAAGGGTCATCTCCGCCTCCTGTGGGGTTCTCCCCCACCACCCGCCGAAACTCCGTAATAAATGCGTCCTCACCCTGCATGGGGTAGTGCCCGAAAGCGACTGCGCCAGAGTGACTGACGGCAGAACAGAAGAGATTGGGGTACTTGAGAGCGAGCTTCACCGCTCCATAGCCTCCCATAGAAAGCCCTCCAATACAGCGCCCTTCGCGTGTGGCATTTGTTTGAAAAATAGTGTCGATATAGTTGACGAGATCACCCACTATCGCGCTCTCCCACGCCATACCCTCCTTAGCATCACAATAAAAGCCACGTCCGCTATCTGGCATGACAACAATAAGAGGCAGGTCCTGCACATAACGTTCGATACTGGTGCGTCGCTGCCAGATAGTATGATCGTCGGAGAGACCATGCAAGAGGTAGAAGGTTGCAAAGGGAGGCTTAAAGTCCCCCTCTGGGAGAATAACCGTTGCCGCTGTTGCCTTCTGAAGAGCATTGCTGAAGTACTTGATTTCACAAACTGCCATGAGTGCTATGACTCCTTTCCAAAGAACCAATATTCCCCAAGAGAACCGCTGAATGTCAACATAGTCTACCGTACTTCCCTCCTAGCGAACACCCCTAGAAAGCAAAATTATCGAGGCTATAACCGCCATTCTTAGGCATAAATCCCTATCACCCCTGAGGTTTCAAAACCAAAGTACCGACAAATAGAGGGATTCTGGTTGCAAATTCACACAGAATATGATACAATGTGAGGGTTAAGGAGAGATGGCTGAGTGGTCGATAGCGGCTGCCTGCTAAGCAGTTGTAGCCTTGTATAGGGCTACCTCGGGTTCGAATCCCGATCTCTCCGTCTGTTTTTCATCGTACCGTCCTCCCCTCACCACCAAATTGTCCGAATGAGAGAGGAAACCTATGACACCTTCCCGGCATCTCCTCATTCCCTGTCTTCGTTTGACTGGGATTTTGAGCCTTATCCTACTACCATTGCTTCCTGCCCATGCTACCGCAGGGCTGGACTATGTCCGTATGCGAGGTAAGCTACAGTATAACCGCACTCTCACCTACGAAAACGTCTCCTCCAACCCGCAGGCATACAAAGGCGTCGTCCTCGAATTGCGCGGAACCGTTGGCGGCATGGTCGCCAGTGAGACCCTCATGGTCGTTCTCAATACACCCGACAAAAACGCCATTAGCCTCGATATTCCAAGTAACGAAGCCAAATGGATTCGACCTCTGAGCAACCCTACCCTGCGCGTCCTTGTCGAGGTAGGAGAGGCAGGAGTAGGGAATTCCGTCCCGCTCAAAGTTCTCTCGGTATCGCATGAGAGCGAAGTGAGTGCCGTAGAAACTGCCGTCGCGAAAGAAGAGCGTGAACGGCTACGACGTATGATAGAGCGACAAAGGCAAGATGCCCGCTCTATGCTTGCGCGTAACCACGCAACCCCCTACCGAGGAAACCCGCTTCGAGGAGTGCCTCTCACACAAGACGTTCAAAAACTGATGGAACACTATATGTCGCGCCTTAGCACGCGAGTGCGTCCCATCTTTATGCCCTACATGAACTTCATTTTGAGCCACAACCCGCGCCTTGGAGTGCAAAAGGCGGCGCATATCGCCGCGAACTTGCTCCACTTCTCCGACCAGTACGATGTCGATCCACGCCTTGCAGTTGCCATGATCATCGCGGAATCCGATTTCGATCCAAATTCGACCTCCCGAACGGGTGCGATGGGGCTAGGGCAACTTATGCCCGGAACCGCTCGCTCACTTGGTGTGAGCAACGCCTATGATCCCGCACAGAATCTGGAGGGCAGCATCCACTACCTTCGCAATCGACTGGACCTTTACAAAAACAGAGCGATGACCGATGGAGGCATGACCTTTGAGCAGATAAGGCTTGCCCTTGCCGCCTACAACGCAGGAGCCGCCGCTGTCAAAAAGCATGGCGGAGTACCTCCCTTCCGTGAGACACAAGCCTATGTGCGACGTATCGAAACCCTCTACCGCCAACTCACAGGGCAATAGATCAGATATTCGTCACATTTGCCTCAGCGGAACGTCCAAAAAAGAGCAAACCCCTGCAATCATTGAGGGGAATGAGATAGATACCAAGTTATAGAAACCGTTTTGAAAGGAGCCTTGCTTTGAAAAACCGTAAGATGGTTGTGCTTGCCCTAGCCAGCATGACCCTGATGAGTTCTTTGTTTGCTACCGCCACATTTGCAGGTCCCCCCAAGAAGAGCCCTGGCAAGAAAGCACCCAGCAAGAAGCCCGCGCCAAAAGTGGATACTGTTGCGGATGGTAAGAAGGTCTATGAGAAATATGGTTGTGGAAACTGCCATGCCATTGGTGGGAAGGGTGGGAACAGCGGTCCCGATCTCTCCAAAGTGGGCGCAGAGGCAAAGCATGACATAAAATTCTTCACCGAGAAAGTCAAGAACCCAAAAGCCAGCAATCCCGATTCCACTATGCCCGGCTATGAAGACAGCATCAAAGGTAAAGACCTTACCAATATAGCTGCCTTTCTCAAGTCTCTCAAGTAGACCCATGAGGGAGTGTGTTTGAAGGGAGAGGTGCAAACCTCTCCCTTCTTTGGTTTGTCGCTTCGGAAAGGCAATGGAATGGCACCACCTTCGGCTTCGCAGAGCACAACATTAGACCCTACCCTAAGACGTGATTGGGTACGTTTTATATTGCTCAATTTTCTTTTTGGCTTTGGCTTTGCTATCTATAGTAGCGTCTTTCAAAACTACTTAAATGATGTTGTTCATGCCACGCCTTGGGATTTGGGACGCCTCGAATCGATACGAGAGATTCCGGGTCTACTCACTGCCCTCACCGCAGGCACACTCGTCGCTCTTGCAGAGGCGCGTGTTGCAGCACTTGGTCTGCTCATTGCTGGAGTAGGGATAGGACTCACCGGAGCCACAACGACTTACACCCCACTCATCATGATGACCGTCTTCTGGTCTATCGGATTTCACCTCTGGGCAGGAATGTCGAGTGCCATAACGCTCACGCTTGCCAAAGGGCGAGAGAGTGGCAAGCACCTAGGTAGAATCTCCTCTATCTCTGCTATTGCCACCATGGCAGGGCTAGGACTCACTCTGCTTCTCTCCCATCTCCTTCCCAAGATTGGTGTCAGCCCACTCCACCTCTATCAGGGGAGTTTTGCATTGGGAGGGTTTTGTATCCTCATGGCGGCACTCCTCTGTAGCAAGCTTTCCCACCATGCACGCGGAGCCACACGTGCCTCCATTATTTTTCGCAAAGAGTACGGATTATTCTATTTTCTCACGTTTTTGGAAGGGGTTCGGCGTCAAATCTTCAGCATCTTTGCTTCATATGTTCTTATTAAAGTCTACAAAATCCCTCTCGATAAGATGCTCATTCTTCAGTTTCTCAACTATATTCTCATCTCTCTTTCCGCGCCAACAATGGGACGCATTGTGGACAGAAAAGGGGAGCGGGGACCACTGACGATCTATGCAGTGGGTCTTATCGTCGTCTTCGTAGGCTATGCAGTTTCACACTCTGTTGCCATACTCTGCCTGCTCTTTATTTTGGATAATGTGCTTTTCACATTTGGGGTCGGCTTTACCACCTACTTGCACCGAATCGTGCGTCCCAATGAACTCACCCCCTGCCTAAATATGGGCGTCACGATGAACCATATCGCTGCCGTTACGGTTCCTGTCGGAGGGGCGTGGCTGTGGCAACACTACGACAATTACCACATTCCTTTTTGGATTGGGGTCGGTGTCGCCTGTATCTCGCTCTGTGCTACACGGCTTCTGCCCGTGGGCGCAAAAGAAAAAATAGCGGAAGCCTCTGTCTCACTATCCTGAAAAGGTCGATTCTAACCGAAAATCAGATGAAACTGGTACATTAGCCGTTCGTAGAACTACCTGATTCACCTCTTCTCTCTCCCAAGTTCATGGGGGAATTCGGCATAATAAAATAGGTTTCCTATCTCTCTTTGTTTGGGATGCCCGCTTATACTATTATAGGCAGAGCTTTCGAAAGTATTACTTGTCTCAATGCCAGACGCAAAACCCTCAAAACAACAGACTCTCACAAAGAAAAAAGAGCCGTCTTCGCGCCCCATTGCAAGAGATGTGGAGCGAAGATTTGGGGGCTTGCGTGCGCGTCTCGCTACCGCCTATATCTTTATAGTGCTTGTGCTCTGTGGGTGCATCTATCGCTTTCTGCCAAACTACCTCTTTCGTGAAATATCCGGTTTGGAGAACACGATTGTCAAGCAACGTATGGAGCGTGCTCAAGCCATTCTTGCGGCACAAATGGAGGCGTTTCGCGAGATGGTCAAGGAGCGTGCGGTAGGGACAGCCTCTTACGACTTTCTTGAAGCTCACTATACCAACAATTCCCCCCAGTTATCGAAGTATATTAATGCCGAACTCCAACTCTCTGACCTCATCCGTGATCGAATCAACTATCTTCTCTTCATTGATGAGAAAGATGTAGCCTTTGTGAGTAGGGCAGTAAATCTGAACACACGAGAAGAGGTTGTTCCCTTCCCTGAAAGTTTGCAAAGACAAGTTACGCACCTCTCCGCATTGGCACAGGACTACCGGGATAAAGAGATTTCAGGCTACTACAATACCCCAGAGGGGCTCCAACTCCTTGTGAGCACCCCCATTCGGCGCACCGATGGGACGGGCAGTCTTAAAGGCGTCGTTATTGCTATCCGCACCCTCACCAACCGAGATATTGCTGCCATTGGATCTCAGCTTGCCTGCCAGATAGAACGGCTCCCTGTCGAAGGGAACAAAACGCACCCCGACCTTCCCCAAATCCTGAAAGCCGTTCGCCGAGTGGAGCCCATTGTTGTTCGTCCCATAGACAGAGATCGTATTGGAGGGTATTTAGTTCTGCCAGACCTCAGCGGTAGCCCTACCTATGCTCTTATGGGAACGAACGGGCGTGAGGTGTTTCAGTCTGGTGCAAGAATGCTCAATGGCGTCGTTATCATGGTCGCCTGCATTCTCATACTCTTCTGCACGGGTAGCTTTTGGCAGCTAGACAGGCTCATTCTGCGCCGTCTGATGTACCTAGAGACTGATGTGAACCTCATTGCTGAGACTGGTGATGCCTCTCTGAGAGTACCTGTTGAGGGAGATGACGCCATTGGGCGGATGGAAGAGAATCTCAACAGGATGCTGGAATCGCTAGAGATCACCCAAAGGGAATTGAGCCTCAGCGAAAAGAGTCTGCTTGAGACGCAGAGAATGGCGCAACTGGGGACATGGGAATACGACGCGCAAGACCTGAGCATCACCTGGTCACCCGAAGTTTTCAAACTCGTGGGGCGCACTCCTAGCGAAGACTGGACAGTGCCACAGCAGGCGTGCCAGAAGCTGGTCTCTGAGGAGGATTGGAAAGCTTTTTGCCTAAAGATCAATCGTGCTCTGCGCGATAAAAAGCCTTTCCGCTATGAGGGGCAGTTGACTCGTGCGAGTGGAGAGAATATCTATATCTTCGGAACCTGCCAGCCTGTCGTTGATAAGCGGGGAATGGTCACTATTCTGTGGGGGAGCATTCAGGACTTCACGGAATATAAACAACTGGAGCATAAGAAAGAAGCCAAGCGGCATCAGTTCTTAGAACAGACCCGTCGCCTCGAGGAGCGAAATAGCCAACTAGAGACCCAACAGCGGGAGCTTATTGCCCTCAACAACAGCCTGAGTGAAGCGTATGTCTCTCTTCAAGAGGCGACCCGTCGCTTTCAAGAGCTTTATCACGGCTTGCCCGTAGCCTGTTTTACTTTCGATGTCGAAGGGCGAATCCACGATTGGAATCTCTCGTGCGAGGTTCTGACAGGAATCTCCGCCGAGGAAGCGTTAGAGAAAACTCTCTACGAAACTCTCTATCTCCCAGAACAGGAAGCAGAGGGGAGAAGCCTCGTTGCTCAAGTCTTTGAGGGCAAAAGAATTCAAGGCATAGAGTGGGAGATTCGGGTTGCAGATGGAACAAATCGCAGTGTCTTGCACAGTGCCTATCCTCTTCACGATGCCGATGGGCAAGTAGTGGGAGCCATTAGCACTTGTGTGGATATTAGCGCACGCAAGCGCATGGAAGCCGATCTCATCCGTAGCCAAGAGCGGTTTGAATTGGCAGTGCAAGGCTCAAAGAGTGGACTCTGGGAGTGGAACCTTCGTGCAAATGAAATCTACTTCTCAGAGCAATGGAAGAGGCTTTTGGGATATGGTGACGACGAGCTTGCCAATAGCCTAGAGACTTGGAAAGACCGCATCCACCCCAACGACTATAACCCTATGATGCAGGCAGTACAACGCTATATTGAGCGCAAAGACCGCGAGTTTGAGGTCGAGATACGCCTTCTTCATCGTGATGGAAACTATCGTTGGATGTTGGTGCGTGGTATTGCTCTCTGGGATGAGCAGGGCATCGCCTATCGCTTCGCAGGGTCTCTCACCGACATCACCGATAGAAAACAGTATGAAGTGAAGGTTGCAGAGCAATTGGTGCAGATTCAGGAGAACTCACTTGCTCTCGAACTTCAACGCGCCGAACTCATGGCACTAAACCGACGCCTAGAGGCATTGGCAACCCTAGATGGTTTGACGGGGGTCAAGAATCACCGCGCCTTGCAGGAGCATCTTGAGGCAGCGCTTCAATCCTCCTTGCGCTATGGGGAACCTCTCTCCTTTATGCTGATCGATGTGGACAACTTCAAACAATATAACGACGCCTATGGACACCCTGCGGGGGATGAGGTGCTGAAACGCTTGGCGCGTATCCTCCAGAGTAATGCACGCAATACCGATTTTGTGGCACGCTATGGCGGAGAAGAGTTTGCCATTATCATGCCCCACACGGATGCAGTGGGAGCCTTTGATTTTGCCGAACGCCT
>CAMCUQ010000065.1 GCA_945878775.1 Chthonomonas calidirosea | reverse complement strand
ATGGCGGTTCTTTCCAGTCTATTTGCAACTTGGCATTTACGCGGTGAGGAGTGTTTGGAGGAGTGCTTGAAGATGCTGACACAGGCGCAGAAAAGTTCCTTGCCTCACTCTGCCTAAATTCCACTCCCACAACTGTGAACTCTTACCTTCTCGGTCAAATCCTCTCTCAATAAGGAATTTGGGGTACAATCAACACACTATTCTGCCCTGTAAAAAAGGAGGTTGTCATTGTGTCTGATTTAATGCAAGGGAAGACCGTTCTTGTGACGGGAGTGCGAAACGAGCGCAGTATCGCATGGCACGCGGCAGTGGCATTGAACCGGGAGGGGGCGAATGTCATCTTTTCGGTCTATGCAGAGCGTGAGCAAGCAAGCGTAACGCGCCTACTGGATTCGGCAGGGATTTCGGCACCCATTCTACTCTGTGATGCGACGAATGAAGAGCAGGTACAGCGCATGATGGGCGAGATAGGGGAGATTTCCGGCGGGAAGCTGAGCGGGTTCATTCACTCTATGGCGTTTGCCAACAAAGACGAACTCACGGGCGAATATATTGCTACATCGCAGGATGGCTTCAACATCGCAAATGTGAGTAGTGTCTATACCCTCATCACCCTTTCCAAAGCAGCCAGACCGCTTTTGAACGCAGCAGGCGGGGGCAGTATCGTTACTCTCACCTACCTTGGGGCAGAGCGCGTTATTCCCAATTACAACATTATGGGAGTGGCAAAAGCAGGACTTGAGGCAAGCGTTCGCTATCTTGCATACGATCTTGGAAAAGAGAATATCCGTGTGAATTCCGTCTCAGCGGGACCCATTCGTACCCTCGCCGCACGAGCGATTGCAGGTATGGATGCGATGGTGAAAGAAGTGGCAGAGAAGAGTCCCCTCAAACGCGAAGTGACTCCCGCCGAAGTGGGCGATACTGTGCTTTTCTTGCTCAGCGATTGGGCGCGAGGAATCACCGGTGAGACGATCTATGTCGATTGTGGCTACCATATTATGGGCTTTTGAGAGCCTGAAGAAGGAGTTTTGTAAACTATGGGAACGATTCCCTCTCCCCGTATTCTTTTGGGACCAGGACCGAGCAGTGTGACCCCCCGTGTATTAGAGGCACTAGGACGTGCACCCATTGGCTATCTTGATCCAGAGCTTTTCACTCTTTTGGATGGGCTTCGCGCCAACTTGCGAACGCTCTTTGGAACCCAAAACCCTTTTACCATTCCTCTGACGGGAACGGGCATGGCGGGGATGGAGGCGTGTCTTGTGAACCTTATTGAGGCGGGAGATACCGTCGTCATTGGGGTGAATGGCTTTTTTGGAGGCAGACTCGTCGAGATCGCAAAACGCGTGGGGGCAGAGGTCGTTCGAGTGGAAGGAGAGTGGGGGCGCATCATTGAGCCAGAGGCGTTTGCAAAAGCCCTCAAGGGCTTGGGGAAAGTAAAACTGGTTGCCACCGTTCATGCCGAAACCTCCACGGGAGTGCGTACTCCGCTAGAAGAGATAGCAAAGCTTGCCCATGAGCATGACGCGCTCTTTGTTGCCGATATGGTGACCTCTTTGGGAGGACTGCCCGTTGATGTGGATCGGGCGGGAGTGGATGCCGCCTACTCTGGCACACAGAAGTGTGTGGGCGCACCTCCCGGACTCTCTCCTATCACCGCGTCGGCGCGTGCATGGGAAGTTGTGCAAAACCGTAAAACTCCCGTTCCAAACTGGTATCTGGATTGGAAGCTCCTGCAAGGCTACTACGATGGAGCGCACGTCTATCACCACACTGTTCCAGTGAATATGTTCTTCGCGTTGAGTGAGGCTCTTACGGAGATCATGGAAGAGGGCTTGGAGGCTCGTTTTGCCCGTCATCGGGCGGTGAGCGAGAGGCTCATGCTGGGCTTGACTGAGTTGGGTATTCGTCCCTTCTCCCAAGAGGGCTATCGGTTGCCCATGCTAAACGCGATTCATATTCCCGAATCGGTGACAGATGAGGTTGCGGTGCGAAAACGTCTTCTTATGGAGTTTGGTTTGGAAATAGGTGGCGGTTTGGGTGACTTGAAGGGGAAGATTTGGCGTATAGGAACGATGGGAGCCTCTGCCACGGATCGAAATGTCCTGTTGGTGCTTGCGGCTCTTCGCGCCGTTCTCTAACCTAGTACGGTCTTCTTGAAATTTGTGGCGATGGGCTAAAACGAAAGCAGGTCGTTACAATGCCAAATTTGTTTGCGGAGAGGTATCATGCCGCTTTTTCCTTCTGAGGTAACACCCGATATGCAGGCTGCGGAGCGCGTCTTTGTGATGCGCGAACGTGGCACAAGGTCGCTACTACTCGTTACGATTCTCGTCATTGTAGGCTGGTTTGCCATTGGCAAAATACAGGACTACTTCCTGTTAAAACAACAGTGGGGACCGATTACTTTTGATGAAAAGGGTCTCACCGTCATTGGAGCTTTGGACGGACGAGGTGAGTATGAGCGCAATATGTTCCAGGTCATACAGTCGAACAAGTCGACTCGTGTGGAGCTGACTGAACAGGGCATGGGCTACTGTTTCACAAAAGACGGTCCCCTCTTTGATGAAGAGATAGGGGGCATTATTCAGGGCGTTATCACGATTGATGGAAAGATGGGTTTCTCCTTGCTCGCTCCCTATTTGCGTGCAGGTATTGCCCGTTTCCAACAACAGCCCAACGCGAATGCGCTCGTCTGGGAAGAGATGCCTATCGAGGTTCCGGGCAGTGCCGCCAAGCCGGAGACGCTGAAAGTACTCCTCCAGAAGTATCGTGACAAGGCGAAGACCAAAGAACACGATGTCAACGAAGAGGGGGTTGGTTCTGGGGCGCAAGGGGGGGGCAGCATTGAACACGGCTTGGTAATACCGGGGGAAGTTCTCGTTCGTGCTTGCCCTGTTTTGCTCAACACGAAGAGCTTCACAGGTGGTGAGGTGATCGTGAACCCCGGTAGTATCCTCAACGATACTATGTACACCGTTCGGCTTTATCTCACTCCTGAAGGACGTTCCCGCTTCTACCGCTGGTCACGGGATCATTCAAAAGAGAATATCGTCTTTGTGGTCAATGGTGAGGTGAAGACGGCGGGGCGCGTGTCTCAGCCTTTGGATGTGAGCTGGTGGGAGATCAGCAACATTCGAGACAAGGAGACGGCAGAGGAGTTGGTGAAAGTCGTTCAGCCCAGTAAGTAAGGGAGTTGCCGAGAAGCTCATGCCGATACTCGTCGACTCACAGGGCAAAGAGATTATCTCCAATATTGAATGTGCCAAGAGCCTATTTGCGCGTGGCTTTGGCTTGATCGGACGAAAGAACCTCTCCGCCGACAGGGGTTTCTGGATAGAGCCTTGCAACGGTGTCCATACGTTTGGAATGCGCTTCGCGTTGGATGTGATCTATCTTAAAGCGGATGGAGAGGTTTTAAGGCTCTTTGAGTGGGTGCAACCGAATCGGCTATGCCCTCTCGTAAAGGGAACTCGTGCGGTGCTGGAGTTGCCTGCGGGCGCGATTGCTTTGTATCATATGCGTGTGGGGAATCGCTACTATCTTGAAATGTGAGAGAGGAGTGTGTGATGTATAAAGGGCTGAGTCCGGGGGCGATTGGGGTACGCGTTTCGAGTCTTGAAGAGGCTCTCTCTGCGGCGAAGCAGGGGGGCTTTGGCGGGGTAGAGTTCAACCCTTCCGAGGTGGCAGAGCGGGTGGAGCGTGAGGGAGCCGAGACGGTTCGTGCACTCTTCGACTCTGCGGGAGTGCTTCCCGCTGGTTTTGGGCTTACTGTCGAGTGGCGCAAAGACGAAGAGACGTGGAAAGAGGGCTTAAAGGCTCTACCACGACTTGCAAAAGCCGCCGCCGCCATTGGGGGAGGCGATACTTTCACTTGGGTACTCTCCTGTTCCGATTCGCGCCCTTTTACCGAGAACTATGCGTTCCATATTGAGCGGTTCAAGCCCATCGCCGATATCCTTGCCGAGAACGGCTGTCGACTCGGACTGGAGTTTTTGGGACCCAGGACTCTGCGCGAAATGCTTCCACATCCGTTTATCTATAAAATGGGTGACATGCTCGAATTGGGTGAAAAGATCGGGGCGAATGTGGGGATACTGCTCGACTGTTGGCATTGGCACACAGGAGAGGGAACGCTTGAAGAGCTGAACGCCTTGAAGGCGGAGCAGGTCATCTATGTCCATGTCAACGATGCGCCAACGGGAGTCGCGATGGCGGACTATGTGGACAATGTGCGCGGACTGCCGGGCGAGACGGGCATAATCAATATCACAGGCTTTTTACAAGCACTGAACGCGATTGGCTACAAGGGAGCCGTGACCGCTGAGCCGTTTAAGCCCGAACTCTCGCAACTTCCCGATGATGCCGCACGCCTCAAAACCATTAGTGAATCGCTGGATAAAATCTTTGGGCAGGCAGGTTTGGGATAGTTCTGCTCAACCTTTAGGGCACCTTCTTCTCCCAATCTAGGAGAAGGAGTTTTCTAAACGTCAAGAGAGAATTACACCTTCTCTATTTTGGCAAAAGAGAGAAGCAGTTTTTTTACCCCGACATTGGGGAAAGCGATCTCCAAAATGGTGTCCTCTTTGCTGAGTGTTGCCGTGATGATCACTCCTATCCCAAAGATAGGGTGCTTGACCTTCTGTCCTGTCTTGTACTCGGAAGAAGCCTCTTGCCGTTTCTGTACCGTGGGGCTGATAGGTGACTCCCGCCAAAGTGGGGCTTTGGTGGGAACACGTGGACGAACTGCGGGTTCATCGGGGTCAAAGGTGGAGACGGTGCGTTTAACCGCTTTCTGGCTATACTCAAAGAGTTCTGAGGGGATTTCTTTGAGGAAGCGGGAAGGGGCATTGTACGCGATTCCGCCGAAGAGGGTGCGCCGATTGGCGTAGGTGAGATACAGCTGCTCACGAGCGCGAGTGATCCCCACATAGCAAAGCCTGCGCTCCTCCTCCAACTCTCTATCGCTCTCCATAGAGCGTTGGTGAGGAAAGATACCCTCCTCCAAGCCCACCAAAAAGACAACGGGAAACTCCAAACCTTTGGCAGAGTGGAGAGTCATGAGGGTGATGGCTTCCGTGTCCTTATCCAGAGAATCGATGTCTGAAACAAGGGCGACCTGCTCCAGAAAAATGGAAAGAGTGGGAGATTCGGTCTCCGCTTCAAACTCTTTTGTCACTGAGAGGAGTTCTCGCACATTCTCCAAGCGAGTCTGCGCCTCAATGCTTTTTTCTTCTTCCAGATAGGCACGATAGCCGCTCCGCTCCAGCATCTTCTGCGTGATCTCTGTGACGCTGATAGTGTCCTTTTCTTTTCGAAGCGACTCTATCATAGAGACAAACTCTGTGATTTTGATGCGGGTTCGCGCCTGAATCTGAGAGAAGTTGCCGACCTCCTTCATCACCTCCCACAGTGTCTGCCCCGTCAGTTGCACCTCTTCATCCAGAGCCGCCATAGTGGTGGCTCCAATGCCCCTGGGTGGAACGCTGATGATTCGCTTCAAGCTCACCGAATCGGCAGGGTTATAGATCAGGCGAAGATAGGCGAGGGCGTCCTTGATCTCTTTGCGCTCATAGAAACGGAGACCTCCAACGATGCGATGGGGGGCACTCCAGTTGAGAAAAACCTCTTCCAGAACGCGGCTCTGCGCGTTTGTGCGGTAGAGGAGGGCAAAATCGTTCCAACGTCGGTTCCCACTCTGAATCGCCTGTCGAATCTGTTGCACGATCCAAACCGCCTCTTCTTGCTCGTTCTCGGCTTCGTAGCGGATGAGGGGTGTTCCTGTAGGATTCTGTGTCCAGAGACGCTTCTCTTTACGTCCACGATTATTTTTGACCACTCCATATGCCGCGTCCAAGATAGTCTTTGTGGAGCGGTAGTTCTGCTCTAGCTTGAGCACTTTGGCGTCGGGATAGTCTCCTTCAAACTGCAAGATTAGCCCAACATCGGCACCCCTAAAGAGGTAGATACTCTGATCATCGTCTCCTACCACGCAGATATTTCGGTGACGACTTGCGAGCAGTTTCAGAAAGGCGTACTGAACTTGGTTTACGTCCTGATACTCGTCCACGAGAAGATAGCGGAAGCGATCTTGGAGGCGATCCAGAGTCTCTTGGGAAGTCTCTAGGAGGCGCACCGTTTCTGCAAGGAGATCATCAAAGTCGAGGGCATTGTTTTGGCGTAGTTTTTGTTGATAGAGGGGATAGACCTTCGCACAGATACCCTCAAAGAAGCCACTGTAGACCGCGCCATAGCGTTCGGGGGAGATGCGCTTCTCTTTGGCACGACTGATATAGGAGAGGAGACTCCGGGGAGTGAACTTCTTTTCGTCTAGGCTCAGTTGACGGAGGCATTCCCTCACAAGGGTGAGTTGATCCGAATCGTCATAGACGACAAAGTTGCGGGGAATATCGATCTGATCACCGTGTTCGCGTAGAAGTCGGGCGCACGTAGAATGGAATGTGCCAACCCAAAGGTGACGTGCGGCACTGGGGCTAACGAGTCTTTCTATTCGCTCCTTCATCTCTGTCGCGGCTTTATTGGTGAAGGTGACGGCTAGAATCTGGCGTGGGTGAACATAGTGTTCCGAGAGCAACCACGCGATCCTGTGTGTGAGAACCCGTGTCTTTCCGCTTCCGGCTCCCGCAAAAAGAAGTAGGGGACCCTCACCTACCTGCACGGCTTCCCTCTGGACAGGGTTCAGCCCACGAAGAAGCGGGTGCGTCTCTGTTGTGAGGTCGGAAAGGGAAGGTTGGGGGGGATCGGGTGTCTCCATGCGGTGCGTTCTCCTCTGTGCAGAGTATTCGACAAGCGTCTAGGAGAATCCTTGCTCTGGTTGCGTTACTTGCGGATGATCTGGAATACTTGTACCATGCTTGTGGGGTAGCTACTAACCCAAAGGGTATCGCCTTTGGGGGAAATACTGGCTCCGATGGGGCGAATGATCGTCTTCTGCTTGCTCACCTGCTTGCGGAGCTTTAAGTCGATAATTCCGATATTGTCGCTATTGTAGTTGCACACAAAGAGGGCGTCACCTTCAGGCGCAACGGCGATGGTACGGGGCATTTTACCAACCTGAATGGTGGCAACGGGTTTTGATTGATCCAGATCAACTTCGGTGATGGTTCCGGGCTGATTGTTGCTCACATAGAGGCGGTGTCTATCGGGAGAAAGAACGACATGGCGCGGGTTGAAGCCAGAGGCGATCTTGCCCACGATTTTGTGGTCTTGTGCCGCATCAACCACCGTCACGTGCGTACCTCCCATGATAGCCACATAGGCGAGGTTGTCTTTGAAACAGATACCACGCGGAACGGGACCCACAGGAACATCCTTCACCTTCTGCATCGTGTGGGTGTTTATCACAGAGACGGAGGCAGAAGCCCAGTTTGCGACATAGACCCAGTTTTGATCAGGAGAGACAGCCACCACTTTGGGAATGTGCCCAACCTCTACAGAGCCGACTACTTTGCCGGTGGGAAGGTCTATGGCGACGACGGCACTGCTGTTGTAGAGTGAGACCCACGCTACATTGCCCCCATGGCTGAAATCGCACTCGACGGGTTCATCAGAGACATTCACGGTTCGGAGGGATTGGTAGGTGTGGGCGTCGATAACGTCAACCTTATGCCCGTAGAGACAACAGACGACGACATACCTGCCATCGGGCGAGTGGCGGAGCGATTTGGGACCCGTGGGAACCCGAAACCGCTTGACCTCTTTCAAGCTGACGGTGTGGGGTTGTGCTTGTAGTGGGTTTTGGCAGGCAAAGAGAGCCAAAATAAATAAAAGAAAAATGCGCATTGGATTGTTCAATCGGGTGCAATTAGCGCAACGACTTGGGCTGCATTGCGATAGAGCGGGAGTACCTCATGTGCCGTTCCGTCCTGTTCTATCACCCCTTGATTGAGCCAGATAACACGGGTGGCGACTTTTTCGACGACGGCAAGATCATGGGAGACAAAGACAATGGTTTTGCCCAATGTCTGCAACTCTCGTATCCGACGGAAGCACTTGTTCTGAAACGCCTCATCGCCTACAGCAAGCACCTCATCTACCAATATAATATCGGGGTCGGTGTGGATCGCAATGGAGAATCCCAAGCGTAGTTTTGCGCCGTCGTTCCAACTGTGCATCTGGGTATCGATCTTTGCGCCCAACTCTGCAAAAGCAACGATCTCTTCCTCTCTTGCGGCAAGTTCTGCACGAGATAGCCCCAGCAGGGAGCCATAAAAATAGATATTCTCTAGTCCGCTCAGTTCAGGATGAAAACCGGCTTCCAGTGCCAATAGGGGAGCCAAACGGGCTTTGCCTCCAGAACGGTTGAAGAGAGTGGCGCGTCCTGAAGTGGGTTTGTAGACTCGCGCTAAAATGCCAAGCAGGGTCGATTTGCCCGATCCGTTCCACCCGATGACCGCCAATGTCTGTCCATGGGGAACCGTAAAAGAGATACCTTTGAGGGCATGAAGCTCCTCCACGCTTTTACCCTTGACGGCACGTTTCACGCCCCCCATCAACGCGCCTTTGATGGAGTAGCCGTGGTGTCGAATGAAGAAGTGTTTGATCAGGTTTTCTACAATAATCGCAGACTCTAGTTCCGACATATTTCGCCTATAGATTCTCTAGGATGAAGTCGGTGAGCATCGCATAGAGATGCGCCCCAACCCCTTCCATTCCGTGATGCTTGCCCGTGTAGAACATCGTGCGGAACTGTTTACCGCGCTTTTGAAACTCTTGTGCCAAACGGGCACTATTCTGAAAGTGGACGTTATCATCGGCAGTGCCATGAACAAGCAGAAATTTGCCCTTCAGATCATCGGTCATGTTTAGCGGAGCAGAGGCTTCATAGCCTTTAGGGTTGTCTTGGGGGCGGCGCATATACCGCTCTGTATAGATGCTATCGTAGAAATTCCAATGGGTGACAGGTGCGACGGCAATCGCTGCCTTGAAGACGCTTGCACCCTTCGTAATACAGTAGGAAGCCATATAGCCCCCATAACTCCAACCCCAGATACCGATCCGCTTGTCATCAATATGGCTCATGCCTCCCAGCCATTTCGCGCCCTCAATCTGATCGTTTACCTCCCAATGACCGAGGTTCTGATAGGTGATCTTCATGAAATCCCGTCCGCGTCCACCGGAACCGCGCCCATCAACCCGCGCCAAGACATAGCCTTTTTGAGAGAGTACCTGCTCCCAACCACCTTGGAAACGATCCTGTACCACTTGAGAGCCGGGACCGCCATAGGTGAACATCAAGACAGGGTACTTTTTACTTGGGTCGAAGCTTTTGGGAAGCATGATTGCCGCATTGAGGCTCACGCCGTCGCTCGTCTTAAACGTGGTAAATTCCCATTTTCCGGGCTGGCGGTTCTGGAGTTTCGGCATGGGGTTGTCGTGAACGAGGGCAATATTTTGTCCACTCGAACGGCAGAGACGTGTGCGGGGGGCGTGATCCAAGCTGCTGTGGGTATTGAGGAAGTGATTCCCATCGTGAGAGAAGAGAGCCTGATGCATTCCATGCTCTTCGGTGAGGCGCACGATTTGCCCGCCGCCGTCCAGTAAGGCGCTGAACACATGACGCTCTAGCGGGCTTGGGTGCGCGGCGGTGAAGTAGACCATGCGGTGTGCGGAATCTAGTCCGACAATTCCATCGATTTGCCATTCTCCAGAGGAGACCTGATTGAGGAGTTTTCCTTCCATATCGTAGAGATAGACATGCTTGAAGCCACTTCGCTCCGAAGTCCACAGAAACTGATTGGCTCCCTCCACGAACTTAACATCGCCCGGAGAATCGACCCATGCCTTGTCCTCTTCCACCAGAATGGTACGGGTTTTGCCTGTTTTGATGTCGGCGCGTAGCAGATCGATACGGTTTTGAAGGCGTGGAATGCGCTGTAAAAGCAGATCGCCTTGGGGTGTCCATTGCATTCGTGCAATATAGATGTCGGGGTCTGCTCCGATGTCGATCCACTTGGTGGGGGGAACTTTGTCGCCCGCCTTGTCTGGCACCCGAATCACGCCGATCTTGATAATGGGGTTGGGGTCTCCCGATTTTGGGTAACGAGTCGTTGTGGGAGTGACGTGGAGATCATCATAGTTATTTAGGAGGACTTCCGGGACGGCACGTTCATCCACCTGAAAGTAGGCGATAGATTTCTCATCGGGTGACCATGCCCAGCCATCAGTTAAATAGAGTTCTTCCTCATAGACCCATCCGAAGCGTCCATTGTAGACCGCTTTTTGCGCCGTATCTGTGAGTCGGATCGGGTTATGCCCCTCTGCGTCGGTGATGTAGAGATCATCGCCTTTCACAAAGCCCATGCGCTTTCCGCTAGGCGACCATTTCACATTCAGGTGCGGTTGCTCGTCTTCAGAGATCAGGCGGAGGCTTCTTTGTGGAAGGTTGTAGGCGTATATCGCCTTGTCTCCCTTGCCAAAGGAGCGATGTCCCTGTGCCGAGGCGAAAAGTATCTCCTTCTCATCCTGTGACCACTGGTAGTTTTTGATATTGAGAGAGGTTGGTTCCGGCTCATCGGTGAGTGCAACAGTACGGGGGGCAGAACCCACAGAGGTTGCAATGCGGAGGCTTTTTGCATCAATGACTTGGGTTCGCTCCCCTGAATGGATGTCGTACATCCAGATCGTGGAGACTTCTCCATCCGAAGCCTTATCGATGTAGCTAAACCGCTTGCTATCCTTCATCCATTGGGGTTCCCTCAGGTGCGTTGTCTCAAAAATCTTCTCTACGAAGACATCGGCAATCGTGATAGGCTCCGGTTCTGGAGTGCCCGCTACCTCCAAGCCTGTCTCTCTCTTCTCCATAATATTTAGTAGACCACCTTATTGAGGGGATATTCAACAATGCCTTCTGCGCCTGCCCGCTTGAGTTTAGGGAGCAGATCACGCACCACTCGCTCTTCCACAATGATTTCGAGGGCGACCCACCCAGGGGAGGCGAGAGGGGAGATAGTTGGGTTGCGAAGCGAGGGGAGTAGCTTCATGGTTTCGTCCAGCTTTTCCCGCTCAACATTCATCTTCAACCCCACGAGTCTCTCCGCATGCAACGCCCCACGGAGTAGCATTGCCATGTCCTCTAGCTTGGCACGCTTCCAGTCCACTTCCCACGCCTGTGTGTTCACAACAAGGCGAATGGTGGAGACGGTCAGCACCTCTACGATCTTGAGGTTGTGGGCGCGAAGGCTGCTGCCTGTCTCTGTATTCACGACGATAGCATCGACAAGCTCGGGGACTTTGACCTCACAGGCTCCCCATGAGAACTCGACCTGCGCCTGCACTCCATGCTTCTCTAGGTAGCGTTCTGTGAGGCGAACATACTCTGTCGCAATACGCTTGCCCTGTAGGTCTTTTATAGAGTGAATATCGGAGCCGTTTGGAGCGGCTAGGACAACACGGATAGGGTTCAATGTCGCTTTTGAGTAGGTGAGTTCTGTCACTTCTATGACTTGGGAGGCGTTGTCCTCAATCCAGTCTTGCCCTGTTAGCCCTGCATCTAGAATTCCCTGCTCGACATAGCGGGGTATCTCCTGCGGACGTAGCAGAAGTGGCTCTATCTCTGGGTCATCGGTGGAGGGGTGATAAGAGCGTCCACTGCTCATGCGAAATTCCCAACCCGCCTTCTTAAAGAGGGAAAATGTCGATTCTTGGAGGCTTCCCTTAGGGATACCTAGTCTTAGTTTCTCGTTCAAATCCTGTTTCGCATCCTTCTAATAGTCTGTTAGGAGAGCGTCTCTTGAGGGAGGTAAAAGCCCCTGAAGTCCCTCGTTCACTCTATTTGACTGGTGAACAGGGGGGAATGTCCTCTCCTTTTGCTACTATTCTACCCGTTTTCGGTGTTGGAAAGAGAGAAGGATTTTTGGACAGGCTTGGAGAATTATAGAGATAGTGATGAACGAAGTGGGCTTTGAAACCGAGAGAGTGCCTTTGCCACCCTCCTTCTATCGGCGCGATACCGTTTTGGTAGCGCAAGAGTTATTGAATTGCCTCCTCATTTGCTCAACGCCAGAAGGCTCATTGGTTGGGCGCATTACAGAGACGGAGGCATACACCGAAGAGGACCCAGCCAGCCACTCTTTTCGAGGGGTGCGTCCACGGAACAGAGCCATGTTTGAGGCAGGAGGGAGAGCCTATCTCTACCTTTGCTATGGGATGTACCACTGTCTCAATGCCGTTACGATGGAGGCGGGGAAAGGGTGTGCCGTGCTGTTGCGTGCAGTGGAACCTCTTTCTGGGATTCCACTCATGGCGCAGAGAAGGCAGATAGAGACAGCCACAATGCCTGAACCCTCTTCGCAGGAGTGGGTGCGGTATGCCCGGAAACTTTGTGGAGGACCCGGCAAGCTGTGTCAGGCATATGGCTTGAGCCTTGCACAAGATAATCACGATTTGACCTTGGGAGAGAACCTCTGGATCGCGCCTCCCGATCCCAAATGTACCCGATTGGGGAGGTGTGTCGCTACTCCGCGCATTGGAATCTCGCAAGGGATAGAACGACTGTGGCGATTTCACCTCGAAGACGATCCTTTTTTGTCCCGCAAGAGTGGGAGGTAGAGCAGACCCATGACGGAGCAACTTTGGGCTCCTTGGAGACTACAGTATATAGAGAGTGCGGAGAAGTACCCCGGCTGTATCTTTTGCGATTTCCCAAAAGAGGACGCCGATGCCACGCGCTATATCGTTCACCGTAGTAGCCATGCCTTTATCATACTAAACGCTTTCCCCTATAGCAACGGGCATTTGATGGTCGTTCCCTATAAGCATACGGCATCTCTAGAGAGCTTGAGCGATGAGGAACTGCTGGATATTATGCAGCTGAATCGGCTTGGAGTGGCATTGCTGAAGCGGGTTTTTAAGCCCCATGGCTATAATCTTGGGGTGAACATGGGAACTGTTGCCGGAGCCGGAATCGCGGATCATATCCATTGGCACATTGTGCCGCGCTGGAATGGGGACACTAATTTTATGCCGGTTCTTGCCGATGTGCGCGTCATCCCGGAGAGCCTTGAGGTCTGTTATCATCGGATAAGGGAGGCTCTTCCTCTGGTGCTTGCGGAGGGGGCGCAGAGCGCATGATCGGGCTATTCATTACGTTTGAAGGGGTGGAGGGCGCAGGGAAATCGACTCAGATTCGCCTTCTGCAACAGCGTCTCTCAGAGCAGGGGCGGCAGGTTTGTGCCACGCGTGAGCCGGGCGGTGATAAAGTCGCTGAAGGGGTTCGTGCGTTGTTGCTTTCGGAAGAGATGGATGCCCGCACAGAACTGCTTCTCTTTTTGGCGGCACGCGCCCAGAACGTGGCGAAAGTGATTCGCCCCCAGTTGGATGCCGGCGCAATTGTGTTGTGTGACAGGTTCACCGATTCCAGTCTTGCCTATCAGGGTTATGCGCGGGGTTTGGGGCGCGATACTGTGGCGAACTTGAATATTTTTGCGACGCATGACTTGACGCCCCACATCACTTTTCTGCTAGACTTATCGCCAGAAGTGGGATTGGCACGCCAACAGGATCGCAATCGGATGGAGGCGGAGAGCCTCCGTTTTCATACGCAAGTACGTGAGGGCTTCCTTTCCGAAGCAAAGCGCGATCCAAAACGGTTTTGTGTTCTCGACGCCACACAGAGCAAGGAGACTCTCCAGGCTCTCATTTGGTCACACGTCTCTCAATATCTCTAGACTTGTGACCCATTCTGTTCTTCATCATCTGCACGAGGTTCCGCTTATGAAATTAGTGATTACGGTCGTCCATGACCGCGACAAAAACAAGATTACCGAAGCCCTCCTTCGCAACGGCTTCAAGTTCACCAAGATAGGAAGCACCGGAGGCTTCCTGCGGGAGGGAAACGTCACCCTTCTTATCGGTGTGGAGGCGAAAGAGGTGGATAGACTGGTGGATACCATACGGGATAGTTGTAAAACCCGTGAGCAGTTCGTCAATGTTTTGCCCCCCGACGCTGCTCCTGTGGGAACCTTTATGCCCAGCCCTGTAAAGGTTTTGGTGGGTGGCGCGGTCTGTTTTGTTATGGACGTAGAGAAATTCGAGCGATTCTAGATTCTGCGGCTTTGTATAGCGAGATTTTACAAAAATAGTTAAAAACTCCCTTGTCAAATCTCGCTGACTGTGTTACAATACAATTGTTCCGGTCACAGAGAGGTTTTCCTCTCCAAACAGAGACAAGAGTTTTCTTTTAGAAATATTTTGTCTAGTGCGAACAGACAAAGCACTTCGGTGCGTCCTTATAATTGAACTCGGTTTTATACCGATGCGCTACACCAACGCGGGGGGCGTCTGGCGTAGCACTCCTCCTTCAAGGAGAGTAGATTGGGTCAGGGAGACCGCTCTACCCTTTGAGAAGGAAAACCAAATGGGGTGAGACGACATCTGGGGGGATAGTCGTCTCACCCCTAAACCTTTTTATGACTCCCTGTTTGTCCTCAAGACCTCTCTCCTCTGAACTATTCCACAATGCATTCTACAAAAGCCCCTGACCCCTCTGGCTCACCTCCTTATGAAAAGTAAGTGGAAGCTCACTCAAAGTACGGTTTGGTTCTGCAAAAGAATGCTTTAGAGTCACTTTAAGCACCCGCCAATTATTTTTCTGCCTCGTTTTCTCTCCTACCTCTCTCCATTGTAAGGAGGGTATACTTCCCTCATACTCTATTGGAAATGCCAACTCTGTACTGTCCCCGTTCCGCTATGGTCGAAGGGAGAAATCGAGTGAAATCTGTCTCCTTTTTCTTGCCAATATTGGCTCTGTTCAGCCTTGCTTCGCCAAGGGCTTTTGCTCAAAGAGATATTGTCTATTCAGGGCTACACTTTCGGTGGTCTGGTAAAATGTTTCGAGTGGAGGGTGCGAAATCGACTCCCATCCTAGAAGACATCGGAACATATCATCTCTATCGCATTAACCCTGATGGTACTGGACGTAAGTTAATCACCAAAGGGAAGGACCATGATCTCTATCCAAAGTGGTCTCCAAATGGAAAGTATATTGCCTTTATCCGTCGTACCGACTTCGAGACAAGAAGCGAAACGGTGGGAGTGATGAGTGCCGATGGAGGCAAAGTGATTTCATTGGGCAAGTTCAAAGGGCTTACACCGTGGCTACTATGGTCTCCAGATTCGAGAAAGATTGCGGTTCTCCCCGATTTAGAAGGGGTAGACGAAGACCCTAGCATCTGTATCATAGATACCCAAACGAAGCAGATCACACAACTGCCCAAAGTGGTAGACATCGCTTGGTCACCCAATGGGCATTATCTCTATATGCGCCGTTTTGATAACTCCGCAGTGGTACAAGAGGTGCAGTCTAAACGCTCTTTTCCCGTGGTACACTCAGTACGCCTTCCTGTATGGCTCGATAATGACAGGTTCATAGGCGCCCGTGTACAATATAGAAAAGGGATAAAGCGCAGCTATGAGCTGAATTGGCTATGCATTATTAGTAAGGCAGGCAAGTTACTACGCCACATTGCCTTGCAAGAGGAACAGGGTTCAGAAGAATTCCGTCGTCTAAGGCGTCACCCCTCCCTCACCTCGATACTGGTATTGGAGACGGCGCACCAAATGAGTGATGGGTGGCATTGGTCTGTTTCAGAGATCAATTGGACTACAGGTGCAACCAACCGCATTGTGGATGGGCGACTCTTGGGGCTCTCTGTTAAAGGGGATCGCTATATACTTTAGTTTCCGGTAAAAGTATGTAGACAAAAAGTGTGTTACGACATCAGGCAACTTCTGAGGTAGAGTTAAGTCGCCAAACAAATCCTCTTCCCGGAGTACCTGATGTCCTCTCTAGTCTACCGTATAATCCCGCTGTTCA
>CAMCUQ010000064.1 GCA_945878775.1 Chthonomonas calidirosea | reverse complement strand
ATTCTGCTTGCAGGTAAATTCTTAGAGAAGAAGATCGATGGAAGCTTTCGGAGTCTGATCGTCGTTGCACTCGCGCTAATCGTCTTTAGCATTGTGATCTGGTTCTCAGAGCAATTAGGGCGTCGAAATAAATCGATGGAGACCATGAGCTTGGGGCAGGCAATCCTAATTGGGATTGCACAAACACTGGCTCTCATTCCGGGCGTTTCGCGTTCTGGGGCAACCATGTCGGCAGCTCTTTTCCTCAACTTTGATAGGGAGAGTGCCACCCGCTTCAGTTTTCTCCTCAGCATCCCCGCTCTCACCGCCGCTGGTCTCTACAAGCTTATCAAAGATGTCATACACAGCCCTAACCTCAGCGAATTAATAGCTCCCTATGTTGTTGGTACACTGGTTGCAGGCATCACGGGTTATGTGGTTATCCACTGGTTTTTGGGCTACGTTCGCAAGCATAATATGAACATCTTCATCACCTACCGCATCCTTTTGGGAGTCGTGATTCTCTTGCTAGTGGGCGCACAAAAAATCAAAAGCCCAACCGCAGAGACTGGTCCCAAACAGGAATCCTACCGCATCACCGCTCCCCAAATCGCTCACCGATAGACAAACAAGAGGGCAGCTCTCAAGAGTGTTGAGAGCTGCCCCTTGCTTTTCTAGCACTTCCCCGTTTACAGAGTGCCAATCTCCAAAAGAATCGTGGTTCCCTCCGCTGTGCCGGGCGTGTGGAGGCGTGGGATAAGCGTTAATGCCACTTCCTCGATACCATCCTGAGCGGGAATGTAGCCCACATGAACTATCCCCTCTCGCGGTTGAGAAAGCGTCTCGGCATAGGAACACATCTCCTCATGCGCGTCCAAAATAGGTTCACTCAGGCTCGGCGGAAGCACGTCCTGAAGCATTTTCCCCTGTGCAATTCGCTCTCCAACTTCAGTCCAAACAATCATTCCGGCATTCCAAAGGGTTATCTTGCCCTCACGGTTGAGGCTAATACAAGGCTGATTGAGGGAGACCAGAAGCGTGTCGATATAGGCAGATTGGCAGGAGAGCATACGGCGCGCCTGCACTGTCGCCGCCTTCTGAAGTAACAGGGATTGTTTCTTTTCGGAGAGGGGTTGTTCTGGAGAAACTGGTATTGGAGGACGTTGTTGAACTACGGCAACGTTGTCAATCGACTCCTGCTCGAAGTCCAGCAGGCGCAAATGGCTCACGATACGCTCTTCAGAGGGCGAGAACGGCATGCCTAATGTCTCCTCTTGCGAATACAAACGAGTCCTTATAGGGATATAGTATTCTCTATTGTGGGAATATCAAAAAAGAATATTTACTGGTTTTTGTGGGGGAACGCAAAATACAAGAGGGGTTGGAGGACCCGGCCAGAATCGAACTGGCGAATCGCGGCTTTGCAGGCCGCTCCCTTAACCATTTGGGTACGGGTCCCCAGCACACAACACTGCACAGTTGGAGAGTGTTGGGAGAGAGCGGGAGACGAGGCTCGAACTCGCAACATCCAGCTTGGGAAGCTGGCACTCTACCATTGAGCTACTCCCGCGCAGTAAGATGTATTATAAGACATTCCGCTCTCATTTGTCAAGGAAAATATCACTCCTCTAGGGGTAGCTGCTTGTAGGAGATGTAAGACAAGAGGTATCATAACATAACCAAACCTCAACGATGAGAGGTTTCACCACCCCTCAAGCCGCCCAAAATGGAGAACATCAATGCGTTATCGTAACGGATTCACCCTCATTGAACTACTCGTTGTTATTGCAATTATAGCGATACTCGCGGCAATCCTCTTTCCCGTCTTTGCACAGGCACGTGATAAGGCACGTCAGACCGCCTGTATGTCCAATGAAAAGCAGATAGGAACCGCCATACTGATGTATGTGCAGGACTATGATGAGAGGCTCTTCTTTTATGCCAGTACTACCAGCCCCTCTCGATCTCGCACAGGGGCGGTACTACCCGATGCCGACAGCATCAACCCGGTTCGATGGTGGAATGCCCTCATGCCCTATACCAAAAACACTCAGCTTTTGGTCTGCCCCGGAGACAATCTTCCCACCCCAAGCAAGGACGCTTCTGGTGTCAACTCCATTCTACGCTCCTACATTGCGGTACGTGCCGCAGAGGGCTTGAATCTCACGCAGATCGAGGCTCCGTCCGAAACTATCGTTGTCACCGAAAAATGGGGTGCAGACACCGCAGGGAAACCGATTGCCGATAGTTGGATAGAGCCTTTCAATGGGGACTTCAACTACGACCCTCTCACCAAAAGAATGGCAATTGCTGCAAACAGGCACTCCGCAGGAATCAATGGGACCTTCTATGATGGACATGTGAAGTGGTATACCCCGCAAACTATCAACGCGAGTAAAGCCCTTACGGGTTGTATTCTCGTGGAGGCATATCCTCTCGTCTCAGATGGTATGTGTAGTAAAAACAACCCCGGATGTACCAACACCAGCGACGAAAATATCTGCAATCATTTTTAGCATTTGCGCCCCTTCGTAACACAAATGTGGGTGGGCATTCACGGTTCTGTTTTCCAAAAGAGGCTTTAGGCAACCTTCGGCACCCTTTTGTCAGATTCCTATCAAAAACGAAAAACTGTCAAAATCGAGCCTGAATGAGTCTTGACAGAGCAAATTGAATTGTGCTAGAATCCGCGATAACAGACTCGAAACAGCGTCCTTTTAAGTGGGTCCAGCGAGACCAACAAGGGACGGTGCAACCATTTTGGGAACTTCTCCTCTGCTCTAATAGCAGAACGTCCCAAAAACCACCGAACCTTGCGCCTTCCACCACAACACCTTTTTCTTTAGGAGAATGTGGGAAGGCGTTTGTTGTACCTGCCCCCTTAACGCTAAGGACGCCTCCAACACTAAGGAGATGGGCATGAGCGAACCACCACCACCTACCATAGAAGGTGTCCCCGTCCTGGATGCAGACGACATCCGTCGCGCCCTTACCCGTATTGCCCATGAGATCGTAGAGAAGAATCACGGAGCGCAAAACCTCGTTCTTGTGGGCGTTCTGACGCGTGGTGCACCTCTCGCAGAACGTCTCAGCAGACTGCTCTTCCAAATAGAGAGCCAACCTGTCCCCGTTGGAAAGCTCGATATTGGACTCTATAGAGACGATTACGGAACGGCTCAGAACCTCCCTGTAGCACTCGCGCCAAGCGATATTCCCGTAGATATTACGGGCAAGACTATCATTCTCGTAGATGAAGTCCTCTTCACAGGGCGCACGGTTCGTGCCGCTCTCTCAGCACTTCTCGATGTGGGACGCCCCGCCAGTATCCAACTCGCGGTACTGTTGGATAGAGGGCATAGAGAGTTGCCCATTCGCCCCGACTATATCGGCAAAAACCTTCCCACCTCCCGCCAAGAGTATGTGCAGGTGCTCCTCAAAGAGATCGATGGCGAAGATCGTGTGCTGATTTACAAGAACAAAGGGGAGGCACGATGAAGCACCTTCTAACCCTCCGAGAGACCTCGAAAACCGACATAGACTATCTGCTCGACACCGCAGGCACGCTACGGGAAATACTAGAACGCCCCGTCAAGAAGGTTCCCACTTTGCGCGGTCGTGCGATGATCACCCTCTTCTATGAGAACTCAACGCGTACCCGCACCTCCTTCGAGATGGCAGCAAAGATCATGAGTGCGGAAGCAATCAATATCGCTGTCTCACAGTCCTCCGTCTCTAAGGGCGAAAGCCTCAAAGACTCTCTGCTCACTCTACAGGCGCTCAAAGCCGACTGCATCGTCATGCGTCACTCCTCTTCAGGAACTCCCGAATTCGCGGCACAGATACTCAAGCATACCTCCATCATTAATGCCGGAGATGGACGCCACGAACACCCGACGCAGGGGCTGTTGGATATGCTCACCATACGCCAAACAAAGGGGCAACTAGAAGACCTCGAAGTCGCGATAGTGGGCGACATTGCCCATAGTCGTGTCGCACGCTCCAATATATGGGGCTTAACTAAAATGGGCGCAAAAGTGCGCCTTGTGGGTCCCCGAACCCTGCTCCCTCCCGATGCAGACCGCCTCCCTGTGCAGGTCTATGATAATTTGGCACAAGGCTTAGACGGCGTCGATGTGGTCAATGTCCTACGCCTCCAGACCGAGCGCATGGAGAAAGGGCTACTCCCTAGTCTCCGCGAATATTCGCGCCTTTTCGGTATCTCGCAACAATCTTTGAAGCTGGCACAGCCCGATGTCATGGTACTCCACCCCGGCCCCATGAATAGAGGGGTTGAAATCTCGGCAGATGTTGCCGATGGCAAATTTGGTATCCACTCCGCCATAGAGGAACAGGTGACAAATGGAATCGCCGTTCGCATGGCGGTACTCTATGCCCTAATGGGTGTCTCTTCCGATACGGAAGCGTGAGGAGCGCAACGTTGAAAACCCTGCTTTTCGGAGGACGCATTGTTGATCCCTCCCAACATATTGATAGAGATGCCGACCTTCTCATTGAGGACGGCAAAATCTCAGCGATCTTGGAACCCGGAACCGCCATTGCGGACGCCGAACAGATCGATGTGACAGGCAAAGTGGTGGTTCCCGGACTGATCGACATTCATGTCCACCTACGTGAGCCGGGCTTTGAGTACAAAGAGGACATAGAATCGGGAACGCGTGCCGCAGCAGCAGGAGGCTTCACACGAGTCTGCTGTATGCCAAACACAAACCCCGCTATCGATACCGCCGCAACAGTCCGTTTTATCTTGGAGCGGACGGAGCAGGTGGGTGTTGCCCATGTCCACCCCATTGGAGCCGCGACACGCGCCATGCAGGGCGATCAGTTGACCGAAATGGCGGAGTTGAAGTCGGCAGGAGCCATCGCTATCTCCGACGACGCTTTCCCTCTCCAAAGTGCTGAGACGACGCGGCGTGCTATGGAGTATTGCGCCATGCTGAACCTGCCTCTGCTTACCCATAATGAGGACAAGGCTCTCACCCAAAAAGGAGCCATGAACGAAGGATATACCGCGACTCTACTCGGTATTCCTGGCATGCCCCGCGTGGCAGAGGACATCGCCGTTGCCCGTAACATCATGCTGGCAAAATTAACGGGATGTCACCTTCATCTCCTCCATATCTCGACCGCTGGCACAGTAGAACTCCTGCGTCGTGCCAAAGCCGAAGGGATTAAAGTCACCGGAGAGGCGTGTCAACACCACTGGGCTCTCACCGACGAAGCCTGTATGAAGTTCCAAACCGATGCCAAAATGAACCCTCCCCTTCGCACGCAAGAGGATTGTGAAGCGATAAAGCAGGGCTTGCAAGATGGCACTATCGACTGCATTGTGACGGATCATGCCCCTCATGCCGAATATGAAAAAGAGGTAGAGTTCGATGCCGCGCCCTTCGGGATATTGGGACTGGAAACCTCCTTTCCCATCACCTATACCACTCTCGTGAAGACAGGGGTTCTCACCCTCTCCGAAGCGATTGCGAAGATGACCAGCGAACCCGCCAAAATCCTTAGCCTACCAGAGGGTGCAGGAACCCTGTGCCCAGGTGCGATTGCCGATGTCGCGGTGCTAGACCTCGACACCATATGGACAATCGACCGTAATACCGTTCAATCAAAATCCAAAAACACCCCCTTCCACGGCACAGAAGTGCAGGGTAGGGCGGTCTTCACCGTAGTAGCAGGGCGCGTCATTCGCCTCTAGAAAGCCCTTATGAACACTGCGAGTCTTATCTTAAAGAGCGGCAACGTTTTAACGATGGCAGAAACGGCACGTGCCTCGGCGATTGCTATCGACTCTGCGGGACAGATTCTCGCTGTTGGAACCGATACTGAAATAGAAAACCTTGCTACCGCTACCACAAAACGGATAGACCTACACGGTAAAACGGTGATTCCTGGCTTCTTCGACTGCCATTTGCATGCACTCTGGCTCGGAATTAATCTCGGTCATGTGAACCTTGCCCCTCCTGCCGTTCGTACCAAAGAGGAGATACTTTACCGCCTTCGTGAGCGTCTTGCAGAGCAACCCGACCTTACCTGTGTTCAAGGCAACTGCTACGATCAAAACGCTTTGCCCGGAGCCTTGCACCTCACTCGGCACGATTTAGACAAGGTCAGCACCGTGCTTCCCGTCCGAATTGTGCATACTTCGGGTCATGCGGCGGTCGTCAATACCAAAGCACTGGAGCTCCTCGGTTTCACGCGTGAAACCGAAAATCCAGAGGGAGGCGAGATCGCGCGGGACGAGAAGGGAGAGCCTACCGGGCTTCTCTTGGAGACCGCAAGTTGGAGTTTTCTGGATCGTATCTTGCCAACGACAACCCCACAGGATGCTGTGGAGGCGTTGGGGCGGGCAAACCAGTACCTTTTGGAGCGTGGAATCACCAGTGCCACCGATGCCAACACTCCTCCAGAAGCCGTAGGGTGGTTTGAGAGTGCAGTCTATCAGCGGAAGCTACGCGTCCGAATCAATAGCATGATAAACTGGGCAGAGATTCGGAAGCAGGTAGGGGCAGGTGCGAACCCCAGTCCCCGTGATCTTCAACCCTCCCTCTATGGCATAAGCGGAAGCCAGTATCATGTGGGACAGGCAAAACTGTTTGCGGACGGAGCCATCACAACGCGCACCTGCTGGCTCACACAGCCCTTTGAGGGGATGCCCAATAACTACGGAATCCCAATGCATTCCGAAGAGGAGTTGATGGAGCATATTCTGACTGCCCACAATGCGGGTTGGCAAGTCGCCACTCATGCTATTGGAGACAGAGCAATTGATGTAGCCTTGAATGGCTATGCGGAGGCACAGCGACAGACCCCCCGTAACCGCCCCGCACACCGTATAGAGCACTGTATGCTACTCAACAAGCCTCAGATAGCACGCCTTCGTAGGCAAAATATCTGGAGTATCGGGCAACCGGAGTTCCTTGCCCGTTTAGGAGATGCCTATGTGCTGGCATTAGGAGAGGAGAGAGCAAATCGTCTCTCCCCTTATGCCACACTAGAGAGAGAGAACGTGGCACAGGCGTTCAGTTCCGATAACCCTGTTGTGCCGGGTGCTCCGCTCGCGGGCTTACACGCCGCAATGCTCCGCAGAACACCGTCTGGACGTATCTTAAACGTTGCAGAACGGGTAGATGCAGAGGTGGCACTTTACGCCTATACCGCCGCCCCCGCCTATGCTTGCCGCGCTCAAAAAGAGCGCGGAACACTGGAAGCAGGCAAGTGGGCAGATTTTACAATCCTCTCCTCAGACCCCCTTACCACTCCCTTAGACGAGTGGGAGAGAGTACAAGTAGAGGCAACATTTATTGCCGGTGATTGTCAATATGGATTAGAGCGCATCTTAGGGTAGCCTCCCAGAACCCAATGCGCCACTCAGGAGAGATATGAGAGCATTTCTTGTACTGGAAGATGGAACGACCTTTGAGGGCAAATCGTTAGGCGCCTCTGGCTGTACCATTGGAGAGGTTGTTTTTAATACGGGTATGACGGGCTATCAGGAGATTCTTACAGACCCCTCCTATGCCGGTCAGATCGTCACACTCACCTACCCCCTCATCGGAAATTACGGCATCAACCCCGAAGATTTCGAGTCGGGGCAGGTGCAGGTGGAGGGCTTTGTCGTGCGCGAAGCCGCAGATTCTCCAAGCAATTGGCGCTCCGACCGCACTTTAGACGCCTTTCTCAAGGAGCGAGGCATTGTGGGGATTCAGGGCATCGACACTCGTGCCCTCACCCGTGCGCTCCGCGTGCGTGGGGTTATGATGGGTGCGGTGTCCACCGAAGACACCCCAGAATCGCTCCTATTGAGGATTAAGAACGCGCCGAACTATGCAGCCGCAGACCTTGCAAAAAAGGTGACAACGCCTCAACCCTACCGTTGGCGCGTGGAGGACACACACCCCACTCCAATGGAAGAGACAGCACGCAATGTCGAGCCACGCTATCGAATCGCACTACTTGACTTCGGAGTGAAGTATAATATTCTCAGAAGCCTTGCGGGATACGGTTGTGAAACAACGGTTTATCCCTGCACAGCAACTCCCGAAGAGGTGCTCCGGGAAAACCCAGACGGCATATTCCTCTCTCCGGGTCCCGGAGACCCCGAACAGTACGACTATATTGTTCGCACGGTGCGCGGTCTCATAGGCAAAAAACCCATCATGGGAGTCTGTATGGGAAATCAGATTTTGGGATACGCCTTCGGTAGCAAAACTTTTAAGTTGAAATTTGGACACCGAGGAAGCAATCATCCCGTCAAAGACTTAAATACGGGCAGAGTCTACATCACTTCGCAGAATCACGGCTACGCGGTAGACCCTGACGGCTTGAAGGATGGCATGGAGGTGGCACACCTGAACCTAAACGATGGGACGGTAGAGGGCTTGAAGCACAAAGAACTCCCTATCTTCTCCATTCAGTACCACCCCGAAGCTTCACCGGGACCTACCGATAGTGCATACTTCTTCCAACAGTATATCGAGATGCTGGATCGAGTCTATGTAAAATAGGACGTAAGCCAGAGGAGACCCACTTTGAAAAGGGTAGGTCTCGCCAATGTAGAAAGGGACACGACAATGGCAAGCGAGTCTTGGCAAGAGAACAACACAAAAAGCGATAAGCCCGCAAAGAAGCGAAGACGTTTTCGCCCGTTCTCTTTTATTCTTATGCTCTTTCTGATTGGCATTATTGCAGGCTTCTCCAACAATTTTATTCCCAGCGAATCGATGGAACCAAACCTCAAAGTAGGAGACCATATCGCTACCATGAGGACTTGGCTTGCCTACCCAATGGGCAGAATGCCCTCCCGTGGCGACATTATCATCTTCCACATTCCCAAAGAGATGGACCTGTCCTCAATGGGGCAAGAAGAGGGAAATGAGAACAGTGGTTCTAGCGATGACAATGGCTCTAACAATATCGCGACACAACTCCGAGACAAGCTGATTGAACGGCAAAAGAAGGGCGATCTGCTTATTAAGCGTGTCATAGGCTTGCCTGGAGACACCATCGTACTCAAAGACAAAAAAGTGCTGGTGAATGGCAAAAAACTAGAAGAGAATTATGCTCGGTTCGATGCCGAAGACGATGGCTTTGCACGGTTTGCCACCGCAGAAAACCCTCTCAAGGTTCCGCAGGGTGAACTCTTCGTGCTGGGCGATAACCGCAAAACGAGCGATGATGGACGCTTCTGGGGAACCCTCAAGCGAGAAAACATCGCCGGAAAATACCTTTTTGTTCTCTATAACGAAGGCTCAGAAGGCAAGAACTCGAAAATTGCCGATGAAGAGCGTCAGAAGAACAATAACGATTAGGAGAGAGAGTTGCCGAAAGACCCTCGTATTAAGAAGGTACTGCTCATAGGTTCAGGTCCCATTATTATTGGGCAAGCAGCGGAGTTCGACTACGCAGGAGCGCAAGCCTGCCAATCTCTGCGGGAAGAGGGCATCGAAGTTGTCCTGATCAACTCAAACCCCGCTACCATTATGACCGACCTCGAAATGGCAGATCGCGTCTATGTTGAACCGCTCTCTGTGGAGTTCGTAGAGCGTATTATCGCACGCGAACGACCGGATGGACTCGTTGCTACACTGGGTGGTCAAACGGGCTTAAACCTCGCCACACAAGTTGCCGAAGCCGGTATCTTGGAGCGGTACAATGTGCGCCTTTTGGGAACCCCCCTCCGCGCCATTCGTCAGGCAGAGGACCGGGAAGAATTCCGTAATCTTATGCGCGCTATTGGGGAGCCTGTTCCCGAATCGTGGATCATCACCGACGAATCACAGTTAGGCGATCCTATCGCCTCTCAAATCTGGCCCCTCATCGTTCGCCCTGCCTACACTTTGGGTGGCACCGGCGGGGGTATCGCGTATAATGTGGATGAACTCTACGCCATCACGAAGCGAGGGCTTGCCCTCTCCATGCGCCATCAGGTCATGATTGAACGGTACTTGTCGGGTTGGAAAGAGGTCGAATACGAGGTCATGCGCGATGCAAATGACACCGCCATCACCGTCTGTAATATGGAAAACTTCGATCCTATGGGGGTACACACGGGAGATAGTATTGTCGTTGCGCCCTCTCAAACCCTCTCGGATAAAGAGTATCAGATGCTCCGTACTGCCTCCCTCAAAATCATTCGTTCCTTGGGTATCGAAGGAGGCTGCAATGTCCAACTCTCTCTTGATCCCAACTCGTTTGCCTACTTCGTCATTGAGGTAAACCCTCGTGTCTCTCGCTCATCCGCTCTTGCCTCAAAAGCAACAGGCTACACTATTGCACGCGTCTCCGCCAAAATCGCGATTGGGATGCACCTCGATGAGATACAAAACGCCGTTACTCGCAAGACACTTGCCTGTTTTGAGCCTGCCCTAGATTACTGTGTCCTCAAAATTCCTCGCTGGCCCTTCGATAAATTTGTGGGAGCAGATAGAACGATCACCACTCAGATGAAGGCTACGGGTGAAGTGATGTCGATAGATCGCGCTTTCGAGCCAGCGTTGATGAAAGCGATTCGATCTCTGGAAGTGGGCGTCTATGGGCTAGCAAACAAGACCGCTCACCGCCTGAGCGATGTGGAGCTAGAGGACGCCATACGCATTCCCAACGACGAACGGCTTTGGGCTATCGCAGAGGCGTTTCGGCGTGGCATGATGGTGGAGGAGATCAACGCACTCAGTAATATCGACCCGTGGTTCCTCCGCAAGATACAGGGACTAGTGAAGCTTGAGACGCGCCTTAAACTGAGTGGCTCTACCATTGCCCAACTCGCCGACAAGTTGGAGAACGCCGAAGAAAACACTCCTTCCATTGAGACGCTTGAGCAGGAGTATTCACGTGTGGTTGCGCTGCTTCGAGAAGCGAAACGCGCAGGATTTGCCGACCGCACCATCGCCGAATTTGCAGGCGTGCCGGAGATGCGCTTCCGCCGCCTCCGCAAAGCACTCGGTATTATTCCCGTCTACAAAATGGTGGATACCTGTGCCGCCGAGTTTGAGGCTGCCACCCCCTACTACTACTCTTGCTACGATAAAGAGGACGAATGAACCCCGAAGAGTATGTACTCGCGACAGGACAAGAAGGGGCAGATCGCCTTCTCATTGTACAGAGAGTACATGGCGAGGATACCGCAGACCTCTTTCATCGCCTGGGAGATCTCAAAGGGAAGCGCGTTGCCGATCTCGGTTGTGGTGTGGGAGCGATCTCCCGTTGGATCGCTTCGTATGTGGGAGAGAGTGGTTCGGTATGGGGCATTGATGTCAGCGAAGCCCAAATCGAACAGGCAAAACAACTCACGGAGCAGCAGGGAATAAAGAACATCCAATACTCGGTTGCTAGTGCCTATAAGACAGGGCTACCGCGTGAGGCATTCGATGTCGCCTATTGCCGTTTTTTGCTGATGCACGTTCGAGAGCCAGAACGGGTACTGGCAGAGATGTACTCGCTCATAAAGCCCGGCGGTTGGCTTGTGGTGGAGGACGGAGATTTTACCACCCCCTCCTGCCTGCCTCCTGTTCGTGAAGTCGATCAAGTCATGGAGCTTTATCGCCTTGCAGGAGCCTCACAAGGAGCCGATTTTGAGATTGGGAAACGCCTACATCGTTTAGCATTGGAAACGGGAGTCGAGGAGACACAGGCACGTTTGGTGCAACCTGCGTACCTACGGGGTATCGAAAAGCGTCTCCCTATATGGTCTCTCCAAGAGGCTACCCCCTATCTCCTGAAGAATTCTTTGGCGACACAAGCTGAGATCGATCATATTCAAAGCGTTGTGGAGCGGGTCATTCAGGATGAAACCTACCTAATGACTATGGCGCGTATGACGCAAGTTTGGGGCAAGAAGCCCCAAAAGGCATAAGACGGTGCGAAGGGAAACCCCATGCGTATCGGACTGAACGACATCGATAACGAGATAACGGAGAAAATCGAACTCCGCCTATTGGCTCCTTCCAAGGAGTTCTTGAAAGAGGACATCCATTGGAAGGGCTTGCCTTTTCGCCTGAATTGGAAATGGGATCAAGGGGGACCCACCCTCAAACGCAAACGAGAGCCTAATAGCGATGAGCTTTTTGCATACGAGCTAAGAGGCAAGCGAGAGGACACTCATAATTGGCGTGTCGCTGCTGCCGTTACCGCGCCCCTGTTAGCCAGCATGATCACTGCCGTTTCCATTACGCAGGCGCAGATGAGCCCAGTCGCCAGTATTAGCGGTTTTGTAACAGTACTAGCAGCGGGCACGGGTTTGGGAACTTGGTGGGCACAGAAAGCCTCTCCCAAACAACGCCTCCACGAAGCGATCACTCTTGAGGAGATGCGTGCGGTATTACCTCTCCTCACACTCAACCGCGCCGAAAGAATCTATTGTGATGCCCTCCTCATGCTCAGAAGAATTGAAGAGAGGGAAGGCACAGAGCCGATGTTTCGTGAGATGCTCTCTCAACTCAATGAACTGCTGGCAAGCTACCGCCAACTAGAGAGCCGACGCTTAAGCCTCCTCCCCATCATGGGGATGCTTTCTGTGACCGAGCTTGAGCGGGAGTTCGGTGAGTTAGGGCAGAGGCTTGACAATACCCAAGACTCAGTAACACGCACCGCTATGCAGCAGAGCCTTGAGATGTGTGGCGCGAGGCTAGAGAGCGCGAAACAGATCAAACAAAACATGGAACGGCTACAAACTCAGCAGGAAGCCGTCATGCAGACTCTTGCGTCTGGAATGTCTGCCATTGCCCGGCTTCAAGTAGCACCCAGTATTCAGGTTCAGGCGACAGCAGAAGAGCTTACGCAAAGCGTGGCACGCATGCACCAACAAAACTATGCGGTAGAGCAGGCAGTCGAAGAGGTTTTGACGCTACGATTAGACTAGGAAAGAGGATGAATTGAGCGAACAGGGCAAAAAAGTTATTGTCATCGGTTCGGGTCCCATTCGAATTGGACAGGGGATCGAATTCGACTATAGTTGTGTGCATTGTGTCTGGACTCTGCGCGAGTTGGGCTATCAGGCTATCATCATCAACAACAATCCAGAGACGGTATCCACCGACTTTGATACCTCCGACAAGCTCTTCTTTGAGCCCCTCACGGCGGAAGATGTACTCAACATTATCGATAGAGAGCAACCGGAAGGCGTCATCGTTCAGTTTGGTGGACAGACAGCAATCAACCTTGCTCGTACCCTCCACGAGGCAGGGGTTCGCATCTTTGGAAGCTCTTACGACTCCATCGATCTCGCAGAGGATCGGGATCGATTCGATAATGTGCTTCGAGAACTCTCCATTCCCAAACCGAACGGTCGTGCCGTAATTAGCGAAAGTGCCGCACTCGAAGTTGCAGAAGAGATCGGTTATCCGGTACTTGTGCGCCCGTCTTATGTATTGGGTGGTCGTGCTATGGAGTTGGTCTTTAGCCGCACAGACCTAGAGCGGTACATGACCTATGTTGTCGATGTCTCTCCCAAGGCTCCCATTCTCGTCGATAAGTATGTCCTCGGCAAAGAGGTGGAGGTAGACGTAATCAGTGATGGCGTCGACTGCCTCCTGCCCGGTATCATGGAGCATATTGAGCGTGCCGGAGTCCACTCTGGTGATAGCATGGCGGTCTATCCTCCTCAAACCCTATCGGAGGACGTGATCCAGCAGATCGTGCGAACAGCAACGCTTCTAGCATTGCGCCTAAAGGTACTGGGGCTGATGAATATTCAGTTCGTGGTCGATAGTGAAACCGATACGGCGATGGTACTCGAAGTGAACCCACGCGCTTCGCGCACGGTTCCCTACCTCTCAAAGGTGACGGGCATCCCGATGGTGAAGGTGGCAACCAGAGCGATGATGGGTGTCTCCATCAAGGATCAAGGCTATACTTCTGGTCTTCATCCCAATCAGGGCAGTATCGCGGTGAAGGCTCCCGTCTTCTCCTTCCTCAAACTCAATCAGGTCGAGATCGGCTTGGGTCCTGAGATGAAGAGCACCGGAGAGATCATGGGAATAGACAATAAGTACCCTCTCGCTCTCTATAAAGCTCTGCTCGCCTCCGGCATTGATGTGCCGACGGGCGGGAATTTGATCGTGACGGTGGCAGATCAAGACAAAGCAGAGGCGGTTGCTATCATCAAGGGGTTTCAAGAGCTGGGCTTCCGCATCTTTGCCACATCAGGAACTGCCTCCTATCTCCAAGAGCATGGTATTCCCGTCGACACGGTCAAAAAACTGCACGAGGGCGAAGGCAATATCATAGACCTCATTCGGAGTGGGCAGATCAGCCTTTTGATCAACACTCTCTCTAGTGATAAACGGATTGAGCGTGAAGCGACCCGTATGCGTCGCGCTTCGGTGGAGGTGGGGCTTCCTTGCCTCACAAGCCTCGATACCGCGAAGGCACTGCTTCTCTCGCTTGCCACGCGAAAAAAGGGAGCCAGCTTCGCACTCGGAACCATCGACGAGTATCTTGCAGGCAAAGGCTTCTAAATTGTGCGCCCGTAGGAGGTTTTGAAATGCCATTTCGCAGACTATTTCCGACACTTGTTCTCTTTGTGGGACTGACAGGTATTGCCTCCGCCAAACCAGAGTATGCCCGCAAAGAGCAACGGGCGTGCGCTTTCTGCCATGTCTCGCCTAGTCCGGGAGCCATTGATCTCCTCACCAAGATGCGGAGCACCACGGAGCGCAATAATCGGGGAACCTACTACGAGAAGCACAACTATACCTTTGATGGCTATAAGGTTGATGTCAAAGCGCGTGTCACCCTAAATTTCCAGTATCGTTGGATGCAGGAGTTTTCCGATATGCCACGCCGTATCGCCGTTGCCGATGTGACGGGTGATGGCAAGCCGAGACTCATCACGCTGAATGAGCCGAAGACGGGTAAAGGGAGCATCTTGAAGGTTCAGAAATGGAACGGAAAAGCCTTCATTACGGAGTTTGAAGAAGCAAATACCTCTGCTCCTGAGAGGCTACAAGTGGGGAAGTTTGCGGGTAAGGATCAGCCTGCCGTGATAGTCACGGAGAGCCGAATGTGGCATTGGAACGGTAAAACGTTCCTTGCAAAATCCATCCCTCGTGCCAGAACGATTATCGGTGTCGCACGCATGAAGACGGGAGAAGAACGGGTCTTGGTGGGTGAATGTGGCTCGGATATTCGCTCGTACCGCGTGAACCCCAAGTTGGACGAGTGGCTTGTTGAGCCGGCGCCTGCACCGAATGGCTCGAAGGATGTGCGTTGGTTGGCTTTGCACGGAACCCAAGAGGCTCTCATGCAGATCGGGCTGAATGAGGGCATTTCAGAGGGAGGCGTTCTGGGCTTCTGGGAGTTTGAGCTGGGTACAAAGCTTGTTATTTACCATATTCGCACCGACCGCGATGCCGATGTCGATCCAAAAACCCAAGGAACCAAAAACCCGAAGCTGATCATTAAGAGCGAGTCTTTCTTTATTATGGTGACAGATTCGAACGGAGTCGATGTCTGGATGTCACCCCGCTTAGAGATGCGCCCGTTGGATGTTGTCTTGGACAATGCACAGGGCAATGGTAAGGTGGGAATGCTCATTTTGCTGAAGGAGTCCGCCAAAGACAAGCCCCGTCGCATAGGATTCTTTGAGTTGATTCTGCCAGAGACTTCATAGCCCCTCTCGGGAGCCTCTTCGCGTTACGGAATGACCTCAAGGTCTGCTTTAGCGCGAAGCGTTCCTATCCAAAACACAGGGAGAACCTGCCTCGTCTGGCATTATCTCTATGGAGCTTTCGGCTTAGGTTTGTGGTCAACTACTTGTACACTATACTGTTTGGAACCAAGATACCCTATCCAAGCTGTTTGCGTTGGGTTTTCCTCTTGATCAAGATGAGCCACTACCTGTAAAAAATAGTTTCCGGGTTTGTCGATAGTGGCGGAATACATTTTTGCCACGTCACGAGTACCCCAAAATTCGTCTTGCCCCAATTCCAACACTGGAACCTTTGTAAGAAAATCCTCCGCTATGATATCAGAATCCTTGAAATGAACGGGATTCATCTGTTCGTCATAGATAAGAACAAACACGTTTGCACATGGACTGAGGTACAAAGGAATCGGAACGACCTCTTTGCCGACATTACGTACAGATAAATCAAACAAAATGGGTTCACCAGTGTTCACGGTTTGACGATCTAAGCGTACATCAAGGTTTAACCGTGCTGATTCAAATCGAATATCGTGTCCTTTGTACTGCTGCCCTACTTTAGGTGGCTTAGGAGATGCTACACCAAGACCGAGTATCAAGGCTACTTGAACAATTAGCGTATACCACATACGAGG
>CAMCUQ010000063.1 GCA_945878775.1 Chthonomonas calidirosea | reverse complement strand
ATAGTGGAGTCCCTCAACTGGGAAATGGCGTAATCCTCGGCGTTCGAGCGGTAGTGATAGGTGGTCTAGTGCTAGAGGATAACGTGTGGGTGGGCGCAGGAGCCATTGTCACGAAGTCTTTTCCCAAAAATGCGGTGGTGGCGGGCGTTCCTGCAAAGCTCTTGCGCCTGCGCGAAGAGACCTCTATTGTTTGTGGCATGGATGCCACGCAGGAGGGCGAAGCATGAAAAAAATAGAAGCTGTCATTCGTCCCATGAAAATAGATGAGGTGAAAGAGGCTTTGGGAGAGATCGGCATTGTGGGAATGACGGTTGCCGATGTGCGTGGCTATGGGCGTCAACGGGGGCGCACTGAAAAATACCGTGGCAATACCTACGTGGTGAACCTCTTGCCAAAAGTCAAAGTGGAAATTGTGGTGCCCGATGACAAGGCGAGTGAGGTGGTTGAGGCTCTCTTAGAAGCCGCGCAAACGGGCGAGATTGGGGACGGCAAGATTTTCGTCTCCGATGTGGAAGAGGCGGTACGCATTCGTACCGGCGAGCGGGGCGAATCCGCCCTTTAGTTTGTTCAGAAATAACGACACCATGCCCTAGAAAACGGCATACACACCAGAAAGGCGATTTCCGTGAGTACTCCAGAACAAAAGCGACGCATCGAAATCTACGACACAACCCTCCGCGATGGATCACAGGGTGAAGGCATTAGCTTCACTGTCGAGGATAAGATTCGTATTGCCCGCAGACTGGATGAATTCGGAGTCGATTTTATTGAGGGCGGTTGGCCCGGCTCGAACCCCAAAGACGAAGAGTTTTTTGAGCGCATGAAGAGCGTTCCGCTTCGTCATGCACGGCTTGCGGCTTTTGGTAGCACGCGCCGCGCCGGCATCAGGGCAGAGGACGATGGACAACTCCAAAAACTGGTTCAGGCACAGGTTCCCGTCGTCACTATCTTTGGCAAGTCGTGGGAAGATCATATCTTTCACGCATTGAAAACCACCCGTGAAGAGAATCTACACATGATCGCGGACAGTGTCGCATTTCTCAAAGGAGAAGTGCCTACGGTGATCTACGATGCGGAACATTTTTTTGATGGCTACAAAGCGGATGCGAGCTACGCAATCGAATGCTTGCGTGTGGCTTGGGAGGCAGGAGCAGAACGTCTGGTACTCTGTGACACCAATGGGGGAACCCTGCCCGACGAGCTTACCGAGATAGTACAGGGGGTGCGACAGGCATTGCCCAATGCCGTTTTAGGCATACATACACATAACGACTCGGAGTGTGCTGTCGCCAATGCGCTTGCCGGAATACGAGAGGGCGCGATTCATGTGCAGGGGACTATCAACGGCTATGGAGAGCGGTGCGGAAACTGTAATCTAGTTCCGGTCATGGCTTCTCTTCGCATTAAATTGGGGTATGATTGCCTTCTCGAACACTCCTTAGAGCATCTGACGGGGCTATCACAGTATATTGATGAGATCGCGAATCTAGTCCCGAACACACGTGCCGCCTATGTTGGGCGCAGTGCTTTCGCTCACAAAGGGGGCGTTCATGCCGACGCGGTTCTCAAGGGAGCCAGTTATGAGCATATCGATCCTGAAGCCGTGGGGAACTCACGCCGTTTGCTAATTTCAGAGTTGGCAGGGGGAAGCAGTATCTCTGGTAAGGCTGCCGAGCGAGGCATCGATATGGATAGAAAATCGCCTCAAACCCGCGCCCTACTGGGCAAGATCACAGAGAGAGAGCACGAGGGGTACTCGTATGAGGGGGCTGAAGGCTCTTTTGAACTGCTGATGATGCAGGCGATGGGCACCTATCGCTCTCTCTTTACACTGAAAGGGTTCCGCTGCATCGTGGAGAAGCGGGGCGATATGGCGGAGACCATCACAGAGGCGACTGTCAAGCTGGAGATCGAAGGGGAAGAGCAACTGGTGGTTGCAGAGGGCGATGGTCCCGTCCATGCGTTGGATAGTGCACTGAGAAAAGCACTCAGCACTTTCTACCCGGAGATGGCGGGGATCAAGCTAACCGACTTTAAGGTGCGTGTTGTCAATACGAGAGAGGGGACTGCCGCTAAAGTGCGAGTCATGATCGATAGTACAGATGGGGAGCAGTCTTGGAGCACCGTGGGTGTCTCTACCAATATGATCGAGGCGAGTTGGTACGCTCTGGTAGATAGTGTTGTGTATGGGCTTTTGCGGTGCGACAATCGCGCCTAGGGGTTCCCGAGTCAAATAAAAGAGGCTCCTTTGAAACAAGGTGGAGGTATAGAACCCCCCGTCTCGTTCTCTATTAGGCAACACGGATTTTACGTTGCTCTGGGGGATAGAGGTCTTTGGTTATTTTCAGGATCAAGGTATTGCCACTCGTGCCATCCATAGGGTAGATGCTCATGCCCATTCTACAGCTGATGGGAGATCGCATTCTCAGATGCATATAGTCTTCCAGAATGTCACAGAGTACGAGACCAAGACGCTCTCGCACAATGGTGGCGCGTGAGCCTGTGAAGGGCAATATTAGGGCAAAAATATCTTTGTCGTAGCGGGTGAGAATGTCTGCCTTACGAATGGAGGCTTTCACACTCGTCGCCATTCGTCGCACGATTTCGTCCGATTTGAGAGTGCCGTTTAGACGAGCGAAATCGCGTAGCCCATCGACTTTGATGAAGAGTAGAGACATCTCCATTTGGCTTCGGCTGGTGCGCGTAATCTCCTCCTCCAGCCGCGCCTCAAAATAGCGTCGGTTATAGAGGCGCGTGAGAGGATCGACCACAAGCGAATACTCCGACTGTTTTGCGATCTCTTCACGTTTTTGCAGTGCCACCTCGGAGACGTCACGATTTCGAGCCTCTTCCCCAGAGAGTATCTGCTTCATTTTGCGTGTGGCATTCCGCAGTATATGAGAGACATAATTACAAGAGATGTCGAGCTGACGTGCTATTTCCGTCTGAGTCAGATCACGAAAATAAAACTCCTGTATAACCTTTTGCTCTAGGGGCTTTAGTTGGCTCATTGCCGCCTCCAGCACCATTCGCTCATCAAGAGAGACTTGGAAGGAGACCGCCACATCTTTACGCTCAACGTCAATCGTGGCTCCGCTATCATCCTCTTTATCCACACTTCCATCAATTGAGGTGACCTTGAAGATTTCACGGTTCATCATGAGTTCGGCAACCTCCTCTTCGGAGATTCCCATGCTAAGAGCGATCTGAAGATTGGATGGGGCTGTACCAAGCTGTTGAGTCAGCGCATCCATGACTCGGGTCATACGGTGGTTCATCTCTTGAAGCCACGCCGGCTCTTTGATGATTTTGCCTCTATCCCGCAGATGATGCTTTATTTGCCCAACAATAAAATGGGTGGCATAGGTGGGGAATTTGACGTTTTTGGAGGGATCGTAGAGATCAATCGCGTTTAGCAGCCCGATGTAACCCTCCTGAACGAGGTCTTCAAAAGGCTCTGATGTTCCAGAGAAGCGACGAGCGATGCTTTCGACCAGATTTGTATATTGTCCGATCAATCGTTCGCGGAGAGAGTCACGCCCCGTGGCACGGTACTCTAGTAGTACCTGTACCATCTCCTCATCCATGCTCTGGCGTGAGGAGCGTGCAGTGTCCACACTATTCTTTTTTAGATTAGTCTCATATTTCATATTTTTTAGAAATCGCCCTGTATCTTGGACAGTGGTTTTCACTCTTGTGACTTCCTCGGAGGAGAAGCTTCGTTCTCATACCAAAGAGGAGACACGCCCATATTATTGCGAGTTTCTAGGAAAACTGTAGATCATACGAGGAGAATATTCTTCCTCCTAGTCAGAGCCTCTCCATAAAGAGCCTCCCTTCTCCGCCGCGCCATGCCCAGAAGAAGCGTTCTTAAGTGGTGATCTCCCCCTCCATAAATAAATAAGAGCCAGGTTGCGAACATGTGTCGAAAAATCGCGCAGGAGTCGTATAAAATAAGGGCGAAACTGAAGGCACGATTTTCTGATAAAAAAGGTGAGAGAGATGCGACTGTCTGAGGAAGAGATTCAGCAAGGGGCGATGAGTGCCGAGAACTTAGCATTGGCATTACGAACCCTACGTGATGTAGGCTATGTGGCACTAGAGGATGTCGTTCCCCTAGATTGGGTTGAGCGGGCGCACAAAGCCTGTGACGCCGAATTGGAAAGATATGTTGCCGAGGGAGAGGGAGGGGAACATCTTACAAAGCGTTGGGGGCATGTCAGTATGCTATCCCCCATGGTAAGCCCTTTTACCGACCCTGAATGCGTGGAGAACCCTTTTGCGCTTCAGGTGATGGAGGCGGCTATGGGCAAAGACATCTACTGTGCGTTCTATAATACGAACACCGCGTGGCCCGGCTCCACTCATCAGCCCCTCCACCGTGATATTCAGCACCTTTTTCCCGAATGCCCCTATCCTCTTCCTGTGTCGATGGTTGTAGTCAACTTTCCATTGGTCGATTTTAACGAGGCGAACGGCAGCACCGAAGTCTATCCGGGAACGCACCTCGTCACCGATACTGATCCCGAAGACAAGCAAAAACTACTAGAACGGGCGGCGCTTTTGCCCTCTGCACGCACAAACGTGACGGCAGGCTCGCTGATAGTGCGTGATATGCGGATGTGGCACAGAGGGATGCCAAACCCCTCCCAAACGGTGAGAACGATGCTCGCCATAGTCTATAGTCGTGGTTTCTGGATAACCGATCCCCGCATGAACCAAATTCCACGTAGCACTTGGGAGCAGATGTCTGAAAAAACGAAACACCTTTTCCGCCACAACCCTGTGGTGGATGATGCGCCTGTCTAAGGGAAACTAGGAATGATGCAGTTGCTCTCTTTGCTGGGTATTCTTATTGGCGTTGGATTGGTGGTACTTTTGCTATGGCGAGTATCTCAAAATGCACGCCGGCTGAACCAACGCATACAGAAGCATAAAGCCGAAGTGGAGGAACGCGAAAAGCAAGGCATTCCCTTCAACCCCTTTCTAGAACTTTCACAACTCTACCAAGAGGAGGCGGAAACGGAAGTCCGCCCCAAAAGACGACACCCCAAAAAAAACCGATAAAGGAGAACACTGTGCCCAAAAGCACTTCTATGCAAATGACACGTCGCGAAGTGATGAATACTGCTGTGGCAACTATTGCGATGGCAGGACTTCCCGACTGGTACTCAAGCGCGGCACTCGCTGCGGAACAAGAACGAGACTCGCAAGAGCCAAAACGCTTTGGAACAAATGATCAGATCAATGTCGCGGTCATTGGTCCTGGAGGCAAAAAGGGCGGTTTCCGACAAGGCTTGGGCGACGCACATAGTGCCGCTCGAAAGCCTGGCGTGAAGGTGATTGCCGCCTGTGATGTGGATCGTACCCATGCTGAGGATGCCGCACGCTCCTTTGGACCCGATTGTAAGACGTACTACGACTTTCGGGAAGTGCTGGCACGTCCTGATATTGATGCTGTCGTGATTGGCGTTCCTGATCACTGGCACGCTATCGTGAGCGTCGCCGCAATGAAGGCAGGCAAAGATGTCTATTGCGAAAAACCGATGACGCTCCGCATTGATGAAGGCAAGAAGGTGGTGAAAACTGCCCGTGAAAAGCAACGTATCTTCCAAACGGGAAGCCAACAACGCTCCGACTCCCGTTTTCGCCTCGCCTGTGAACTGGTGCGTAATGGACGCATTGGAAAGCTGAAGCGGGCTATCGCTCACTTGCCCACAGGTCCTGCGGGGGGTCCCTTTAAGGCATTGCCTGTCCCCTCCGATTTCGACTTCGAGTTTTGGTTGGGTCCTGCACCTGTCGCCGACTATTTCCCCGATAGGACACATGGTAGCTTCCGCTATTGGCTAGACTATTCTGGAGGAATGCTCACCGACTGGGGCGCACACCATAACGATATTGCACAGTGGGGCATTGGGGCAGATGCTTCGGGACCCATCTCTGTGGAGGCGGTTGGTCGTGCTGGAATGGTGGGCAAAAACTGCTATAACACCTTCCCTGAGTTCGACATCACCTACCAGTATGAGAACGGGACTACCCTGCTCACAACAAACAAAGGCGAGAACGGGGTCGATTTTGAGGGAGAGACAGGCTCTATCTTCGTCTCTCGTGGAGAGATTCGTGCCAGTGATCCGCAACTGCTGGTCGATCCGCTTCCTGCCACCGCCACACGGCTCTATGTCTCGAATGACCATATGCAGAACTGGATAGACGGTATTCGTACTCGTACCCAGACGATCTGTAACCCAGAAGTGGGACACCGCTCGGTGACAACCTGTCACCTTGCCAATATCTCGCTTCGGTTGGGTGGTAAGTTCTTGGAGTGGGATCCAAAGAAGGAGCGCTTCAAGAATAGCCATGAAGCCAACGAGATGATGAAGTATCACTATCGTGGTGGGTGGAAGCTCTAGCCTTCACTGCACCCATGAGGAAACACCCCTATGGGAGAGACCTTAACCCGGCGCGACCTTTTGGCACGCGCCGGACTCACTTTAGCGTTAATGACGGAGGGAGATATTATGCCAACGGAAGCAGCCCATGCCTCTGAGCCGTTCAAATATTGTCTGAATACGAGTACCATTCGAGCGCAGAAACTGCCCTTGCCTCAGATCATTGAGATAGCGGCGAAGGCGGGCTATCATGCCATTGAGCCTTGGATCGATGAGATTATTGCCTACCAAGAGCATGGAGGTAAACTGAGCGATCTCAAGAAACAGATAGCCGATCATCATCTAACTGTTGAGAGTGCGATTGGGTTTGCAGAATGGATTGTGGATGATGAGGGACGGCGCAAGAAGGGGCTTGAGATCATGAAGCGGGACATGGATTTGGTGGCGCAGATCGGAGGGAAGCGTGTTGCCGCGCCTCCAATGGGTTTGACGGACCACGAAGACCGCGACCTTCTCAAAATCGCCGAACGGTATCGAACTCTGTGCGAGTTGGGAGATCAGACGGGGGTTGTTCCACAGGTGGAGGTGTGGGGTTTTTCTAAGACCCTAAACCGACTCGGCTCTGCGGCGATGGTCGCCATTGAGAGCCATCATCCCAAAGCCTGTATCCTCGCCGATGTCTATCATCTTTATAAGGGCGGAACCGACCACGCCGCGATCCGATTCCTACAAGGTGATGTTCTCCACGTTCTCCATGTGAACGATTATCCGAACCTACCACGTGAGACGATCAACGATTCGGACAGGGTGTATCCCGGTGATGGGGTTGCGCCCCTCGATTCGTTTTTCAAAGACCTGAAGGCGATTGGGTTCCGGGGCTATCTCTCGTTGGAACTCTTCAACGCAGAGTACTACAAGCAAGACCCGCTCCATGTGGCAAAGACGGGCTTGCAGAAGACTCGTGCCGCCGTACAAAAGGCTCTGGGGTAGTTTCTGCCCTCCAACTTGCCAATATTAGCCCTTCTTTCCGTTTTGGAGAGGAGGGCTAATGGCATTTTTGCTTGCCCCTAGCTTGATCTCTTGTGTTGGTTGCAAAAAGATAAAGGAGAAACGTTGTTGGCGTTGCGGGCAAACATGGAAAAGACGAGGAGAATTTTGAGAAGAGATACAATGGGCCCAGAGGGATTCGAACCCCCGACTCCCAGTTCCGAAGACTGATGCTCTATCCACTGAGCTACGGACCCATAAAGAAGTTAATAGTATTGTATAGGCAGAAAGCCGAAAAGTCAAGCCTGAACCTCACTTTTCGGCTTCAGTGGAAAGTGTGCCCTGAAACCATACTCTTTTCAGCGATGGAGTTTGGTACCAATAAAGCCTGAGAGGCTATCTCGCAAACGCACCCCTGTCGCGCCTCGTGCCTTCAACAAATCCACACCCTCTTGATACCCCATTGAGACCGCCATGCCGAGGAGAGTTTGATTCTTTCTACAGATGCCGGTAACCTCTACCCCTCCCTCAATAAGCACATTCATCGCCTCTAGGTCACGGCTAACAACGGCGTGCCAGAGTGGCGTCCAGCCGTTCTGATCCTCCGTATTAAGCTCTGCTCCACGCGCTACTAAGAGGCGTAAAACATCAAGCCGCTTCGCAAAATGGCTACAGCATAAGGCGACGGGGGAAGTGCCGTACAGACCTTTGGCATTGATGTCTGCCCCTGCATCCAAGAGCAAAGCAACGGCTTCCGTATTTCCTGTTATGCACGCATAGTGAAGCGGAGTGCTTTTCATGGAGCCTTTGAAATGAACATCTGCCCCATTTGACAGCAAAAAGCGCAGAGTATTCAGAGATTTCGGGCTTGTGCTTGCATAATGAAGGAGAGTTTCGCCCTTTTGCACCTCACCTAGGTAATTCTCTGGTGCGTTCACATCCAACCCTTTTTGTACAAGCAACTCTAGTACTTCAACATGGTTATGTACCGTGGCAAGCTCTGCGGGCATCTCTCCACCTCGAACTGCTTTTGCGTAGAGGTCTGCCCCTTTGTCCAGAAGCAGGGCAACACAGGCAACATGCCCTCCCAAACAGGCAGCCATAAGTGGAGTTAAGCCCGCAGGGTTACGTGCTTCAATGTCGGCTCCAGTTTCGAGGTGTTGGAGCAACTGCTCTCTTTCACCGAGCAAAGCTGCCTCTACAGTTCCTATCGAAGCCCCCGCCTCTCGCAAGAGGGGCAAAATATGATTTTGACGATGTAAACACGCTACGAGCAAAGGGATCCGTCCCATAGAGTTCAAAACATCTACATCTGCACCCCGTTCGAGGAGCAAAGTGATAACTTCCTTATGCCCACAGATGGCAGCCCAATGTAAAGGAGCATTGTCTAAAGCAACAGGCTGATCTCTCTCCGATCCTGAGTCTAAAAACTCACGAACCAGCTCAACGTCACCAAGCAGGAGGGCTTCTACAAAACCGACCTCTGCCCCCGCTTCTCGCAATATCTGAACGATCTCTGGTTGATTAAACCGAATTGCCAAACAGAGACGGCTTTTGCCTGCTGGTGCTGACGCATTGACATCTGCTCCCTTTGCAATTAAATCCCTTACAAGGGGCGCATCTCCAGAGGCTATCGCTCCAGACAATTCTACAGTATAGAGAGCCTCCTCTTGATTTTTGTTTCTGCTGGCACGTTTTTGCAGGAGGCGTTTGTGCTTTATAGGCGAGTCTGTATTACTGTGCGGGGTGTTCTGAGGCATTGGTGAATTCTCCTTACGAGCTACCCTCGTTGCAGATAGGCTTGGAGGGCAGCGGAGTAGACTGTCTTGACAGGAACATTGTGCGCTTTCGCGACGGCTTTCACATCCTCATATTCGGGAGAGGCACTCTTTTCTACTCCTTTCCAACGTCCCACTTTAATGCGAATTTCTCCATAAGAGGTATTGACCGTCAGCCATTCGCGCTCTAGGGTGTAGCGTTGCATCAGAGTGTATCGGATTCCGAAGGCACTGGTCTCAGAGAAAATTATGTCGGCGAGAGTCTCCTGCTTGGTTGGTGTGCAAAGAACTTGGAGAAGCGTGGCAGGGCGGTTTTTCTTCATCTGAATAGCGGTAAAGAAAACATCTAATGCTCCCTCCGCGAAGAGACGCTCCATAAGCACCTCAAAGACCTCCGGCGAAACATCATCCAAATTCGTCTCCATGAGCGTGACCGTTTGGGGAGGAGTATCTTTGAATGGCACGGCAGAAGTAGGAGTATGATCGACAGGTTCATCTCTCAAGAGCGCAATGGCATGGGAAAGAAGAGGCAGTAGCACCTCCATACCATCTCGGACGCCCCCGGTACTCCCCGGCAGGTTGATGATAAGAGTCTGTTTCCGAATGCCTGTCACTCCCCGTGAGAGGACGGCACGAGGAATCTTCTGGTAGCCTGTCCAACGCAAAAGCTCAGCAAGTCCCGGCGCATCTCGCTCGATCACAGTGCGGGTAGCTTCTGGGGTAATATCACGCGGGGCGAATCCTGTACCTCCTGTCGTGATAATAAGGTCACACTCTCCCTCCGACCATGTAATGAGCTTTTCACGAATGGAGTCGGGTTCATCGGAAACGGTGGCGCGTTGTGTGAGAGTATAGCCGTTCGATTCAAGTATCTGGGCAAGGACACTCCCCGATATATCTTCCCGCTCTCCCCGATAGCAACCGTCACTGACGGTAAGCACTCCCGCACGATAGCCCATACTGTCCCTCTCTTCCGCACAAAATGAGAAAGCCCCTCGACAGAAGTGTCCGAAGGGCTTTTCTTGACTTATCGTTAGGCTCACAGAGGTAGTCTGCGAGATTTCCGTTGTACTAATCGGGATAGGAATGGACTTGTTTACGGTTGCGTGTTCGGCGCAAGGCGTCTGGTGGTAAAAACTCTTTCCCTTTTGAGGATGGCTAGCACATCTTTTTTGGGAAAAAAGCCCACACTGTCGCACATCGTGTCACATTGCTATGCCTGCTTCAGGCGGTACAGTCCGGTGGAGTCATCCTCTCAATTCCTTTCTTGATAGTGGTATCCTCTAGGAAACGAGCACTAGGAACTGCTCTAATCATCACCATACGGTTACCTCCTCAGAACGAGAATCTGAACACCTAATAGGGGTTTTTTGGGGTAGATTGCTCTCTCCCGATTGCGCCCTACATTTGTATTATATGCCTGTTTCACTCAGTATTCAAGTCAAAGAATGTCTACCTTTTCGGAAATTTTTCGCGGGCATTTTGGTGCATGAGCCGCGCCACCAATTCGGGCATTTCTCCCTCCCGAACCCAGCCCGTTTCGACCAGTTCTGTGAGGGCTTGAGAGAGACCCAAACGGGCTACGCGACTGTGTCCATAGATGCACTCTACGGGGAAGTAATCGCCCCCAAAAGTAAAGAGTTTGTTGGCAGGAGCGGCGAGCAGGTACTCCTTCACAAAACGGACGCAGGCAACTGGGTTGATGATCCATGCCCAACAGAGGTCTATAGTGACGTTTGGATAGTGCTTCGCAAGGGCGATAAACTCATCTTGATAGGGGTAACCAATATGCATGAGCACAAAAGTGGTCTCTGGAAAATCTCTGAGCAAATTGCAGAGGTCGCCCGCGTTCTGGCGTACCCGCTCTAGGGGCATATTACCATGCCCTGCATAGTAACCCGTATGGAGTTTGACAGGAAGCCCCTGCTCCGTCGCCTTTTGAACGCAGTAGTAGAAGAGATAATCCTGTAGAGTGGTCAGATCGTGGCTACTAAGGTGCCCTCCGCTTGCTAGCCGTGCAAATAGAGGCTCCGCATCCGATCTTTCTACTCTCTGATAGTTGAGGCGTCGGGAGTAGGCACTCTGGTTTTTGGCGGCAACAGCGTGTGGTCCCCACTTCTCAAAGACCCAGTCGATATAGGCGAGCCAATCTTCTAGCGTTTTGGCGGGCTTGCCGAGGTCTTTCTGAATGAGGCTGAGATCAAGCCCTGTGCAGAGTGGTGGAAAGCCGATGTCTTGATGCAAAAGATCGGGCTGTTCCGTCTGCAAAAAGACGGTTTCAAGGGAGTTGACCTGACAGACCTCAACATGGCTCTTTTCTTGAATAACATGGCGATAGAAGCCAGGTCGAACCAGTGCATGGTACTTTTCCGCAAGGCGTGGCACACTCTCTATCGTGAGGTCGTCCTCTCCATAAAGCCCTTGTAGGGTATAGCGCACCGCTTGACCATAGCCTGTATGCTTGGCGCGTTGCCAATAAGGCTCTACAAGGTGGAACTTTGCCTCCGCGCTCTCCTCGGGTGAAAAGAGCTTTTTTCGCGCTTCCACACTCATTCCGGCACTGGCGAGATCATCGGAGAAGTAGTGAAGAAGGAGGTAGCTCCAATCGTTACATGGGAAAAGCCACGCTTTTGGGTGCGAACCTTTTAGGCGTGCGCTCTCCTCTATTAGATGCTCATGGGTATCGATGAAGGGGGTTGCCTCCACCATATCACGAATGCGGTTATAAACGCTCATGGATCACCTCACAAGAAGGGTTTTGTGGAAAATTAGTCTTGAGAAGGTGATTCCCTCTCTGACGTCGAATATCCTCTTTAGTAGGTCTTTGCAAGGCACAACCGATCCCATTTTGGGTAAAAAGAAGCGAGGTATCTCTGCAATGTATGTAGGTATTCTTACGGGACCCTTTACCGACAGCCCTCTCGAATATGTGGCAGCTTTTGCTGCACAGTACGGTTTTGGTGGGCTGGAGGTCTCAACAGGTCCGGGTAGCAAGCACATCAACACCGACACCTTCACGCAAGAGGACGCGGACACCATCAATGATCTGATGGCAAAGCGTATGCTGAAAATCTCCTCTCTTGCCGCCTATACAAACCTGACGGATGGCAATCCCGAAAAACGTCAACGCAATATCGAGACGGTGCACCGCGCCATTGATATTGCTAGCCAATTGGGCGTCGAAGTCGTCTGTACTCTGGCGGGACTTCCTCCTGCGGGTAAAAACCGCTATCAGACGATTGAAGAGGATTGCGCCGCAGTCTTTCCTGCGCTTGTTGAGCACGCAGACCAGAAAGGGGTTAAGCTTGCCCTAGAGAACTGGTATGCCACGAATATTCAGCATTTGGGGCACTGGAAGCTACTCTTTGAGGTTATCGAGAGCAAAACACTCGGCTTGAACTTCGATCCGTCCCACCTTCTCTGGCAGGACATCGACTACATTGAGGCGGTCGAGCACTACGTAGATCGCATCTTCCACTCCCATGCCAAAGATACCGAGATCAAGGCACACCGACGGCGTGTCGTTGGGAATCAGGGGGATGGATGGTGGCGTTATGTGATTCCGGGACTAGGACAGGTGAAGTGGGGTGAGTATATTGCCGCGCTTCGCGCCAATGGCTATAACGGAGTTCTCTCCATTGAACATGAGGACGAGACACTGGATCGCGAAGAGGGCTTCCTTGTGGGCAAAAAGTACTTGGAGCAGTTCTTCATTCCCGAAGTGATCTACTAAATCTGTTCGGACAAGAGATTGCTTGTGGAGAGGGGCATTTCTGCCCCTCTCTTTTTTGATTTGCTCTAGCGTTCCAGAAGAGAGACAAGATCAGAAGGCATTTGCGCGATCATGTTCTCAGAGAAAATGTCGTAAAAAGTGGGGCGAGGCAGGTTGCGAACTTTTTCTGAGGCATGATCGTAGAAAGAGCAATGGAAGGCATACCGGGGAGTGTCGGTAACATTGCGTGAGCCGGAGTGGAGCAGCATAGGGTTGAAGATCAAAACATCCCCCTCCTCAACCAGAACCTCCTGAGCTAAAGAAGTATCGATCTCTGCGAGTTCCAGCGTGTCTTTCCAAAAGGTGCTATAGCCCTCTTCCGTGGCTATCATTTTGTCTGCGACGGGATACGTCTTCTTGTGGGAACCGGGACTCACCATCGTCGCCGCCCCTCCAGAGCGCACCGTGTTGCAATAATAGAAGAGTTGGATGAAGGTTTTGCGCGGTGTAGCGTACCACTCCTCGGAGGTGAACGGGGTATCAATATGCCACCCGTCGGGAGAGGAGGGAGGGGCGTCTCCGCAAGGAAGAGTGAGCATGAACATCTGTTGACGTAGCCGAAGATTTTGGGCGCGAATGGTTTGCGCCACTATCTCCAGAAGCCGCCTGTCCGAGGCGAGTTGGGCTGCGATAGGGTGATCGATAGGGCTACAGATACGATGGTGGTAGGCAGAGCTACCGCGTTCGCGCCCTGCATGCAAACGCTTCTCCATACCCAAATCGATAAACTGCCGAATGGCGGAGGTTGTTTCTCTATCCAGAAATTGGGGCAGGATGGTATAGCCCCACTCCTCAAGCTCTTCGAAGTGCTTCGATAGTTCCATTTTGCGCTTTGAGCCTCTCTTTGTACACAGGTTTCAGAGTAAATCTGTCAGAAGAGTTGGTTATTGTACGTTGAAATCCCTTCTGGTAAATCACCAGAAACAAAAAGAAAGGAATATTCTCTTGTCTACACCCGATCCCCGCGAGGCTGTGAAGGGTCTTTTGCTGAATGTGACAGATCGCCTCACGAAAGACCTGAAAGCCATTCCCGCTGAAAAGCAGAACGTTTCTCCTATGGGAGCCGCTCGAACTCCTCTCAATATAGTCGCCGAGTGTGCCTTTGTGAATGGGCGCATTGCGGAGGTTCTACGCGTGGGAACCCCCTCTCCGCGCCCTGCCCCAGAAGAGCAGGAAAAGCATCTGAACTCTTTTGATACCGAGGAGAAAGTCCTTGCTTATCTTCAAGAGGAGACCGAGGTGCTTCTCTCCACGCTTGAGTCACTCTCTCCCGAACGTCTCCAAGAGACGACGGACTTCCCCTTTGGGCGTCCCATTACGGTACTCTTCCTTGCCGAGTTTGCCTCTATCCACATCATGTACCACGACGGACAGCTGAACTATATTCATACTCTGTATGGAGATACCGCAGTCCATTGGTAGACTAAACTCCCACGTTACTGTTGAGGCTTCGGCTTGCTACAAATGACGATGCAAGAGCTTCCAGTGTGCAAGCCGCCTGTTGGCAGGAATTTGGCGAAGAGTGACGAATACTATCCAAAGTTGTAACTCCTCAGATATATTTCACAGAGAACAACATAATTGCCTTGCAGACAAAGTCCCTCTCCCGAATTCGGGAGAGGGATGCCCGATGAGGGCAGAGTGAGGGCCGAGTAGTTACCCAAAGTCTACACCCGCAAGACCCAAGCCAAAGAGGAGAAGATACGTGGCAGAGCATCCGATGCGTGTTCATTTGAGATGGATAGTTCGGGAGTATGGTATTTCTATCTGTTCTGACGCGTTGCGTTGTAAAGCATTGCTGAACGACCTTTCTGAAGGGCAATATATTCGTGAAGTGAACCTGTTGCTTATCTCTCAGAGTGATGGAGTACCCACTCAGATAGCCGGTTATATCGCAAATATGCCTATAGACTCCTTGTTAGATCGTCTGACATCTCAGATGGTAAAGAACCGTGCAATAGAGGCAATAGCTTGTCGTTGGGCCGTGGAGAGTTGGGCATTGGCGTTGGGTCGTATGTCAGAATCCGAGGTGACGGTCGAGAGTTCCATAACTCCCGCGCAGAGTGTTGCTCCCTCAGTTGTGGTTCCTGTGAGTAAGGTTGCCCCTGTGTCTCCCTCCGTTCCAGTTCCGGCATCCCAAAAAAGCATCAAGGCTCCGGCTCTGTTGGAGATGGTTTTGATACCTGCGGGAAGCTTTCTGATGGGGAGTAATGAACGTGTTGAGGAACGACCAGTTCGTCGTGTGACGTTGAGTGCATTTCACATGAGCAAGAATGTGGTTACGGTTGGGGATTACAAGCGTTATTGCGAGTCAACAGGTACGAGTATGCCTGACGCCCCTAGTTTCAACCCAAACTGGAGCAAGTTGGAGCACCCGATAGTGAATGTGAGTTGGAATGATGCGAAGGGATATTGCGTTTGGGCAGGAGTTGACTTACCCAGGGAGGCAGAATGGGAGTATGCTAGTCGTGGTGGGTTGGCGGGTAAGAAGTATCCTTGGGGAGATACTTGGGATAAAAGTAAATGTGCAAATTCAGCACACCCAAACCAATTACATGGTACAGTTATCGTGGGTAGTTACCCTGCGAACGCTTATGGTTTGTATGATATGTCTGGCAATGTAAGGGAATGGTGTTCGGATTGGTACCATTGGTACCAATCCACTTCCTCTATTATTATACACAAACTATTTCCTCATGGCAGTGACACTGGCACTGACCGCGTCCTGCGGGGTGGTTCGTGGAGCGATTTTAATCCCGCTTACCTCCGCTGTGCCTACCGCGGTAGGCACGGTCCAGACTACGGGTACAACGACATCGGATTCCGTGTGGTCTTTCGAGACCTTTCTTAACACTCTTTATTTTGTCTCTTTTATCCTTTAAAAGTGTTGCGCCGTAGGCGCAAGAGTCAAATTTTTCCAGACCTACCTAACCCCCCCGAATATTCTGCGTCGCACTTCAATTTTCATTTCTTCAGTGCATTTGAGGAGGTGTGCCAGCAGGTATACTCTCTATCGAGCGGTAGGATGCACCGATAATAGAGGGGGCAATCACTTTTGAAGGAGGAGAGGGGCGGTATGGAGACCACACAGGCAGTAAAATATCCATGGGATCAGGACGGCTACTATCAGGAGTACCATAATCGTATGCGAATGATCGCGCTCCTTGTGGCGCGTGAATCTGCCGATTCGGTGCTTGATCTGGGATGTGGTCATGGCAAAATGCGCCACCTACTTCCAGAGACCACTTCCTATTTTGGCTGTGATGGACACTGGGAGGAACCACCCTATGAAGATGCTCAGTATGCCCATTGGCTCTTCCAAGCAGAGGCTCCTCACCTCCCTTTTGAGGGCAAGCAATTCGAAGCCATTGCCTGTTCTGGACTGATAGAGTATATCGACGCTCAGCCCGCACTTTTTCGCGCTATCCATGATCGCCTTCAACCCGGCGGAGTCTTCCTCTGTTCCGCCATAAACCCCCTCTTCCTGCGATTCCTCATGGGCAGATACAAACTCCCCAAAGGAAAATGGCACCCAGCTTGGCACCATGTGCGCCCCTATAAAGCGATACTCAAGGATATACAACAGGCAGGATTTCGATTGGAGTCGTATGCGTGGGTTCCAGAGCATCAGAACTCCGAGACCCTCGCGACAGAGGCGGTCAACACAGCGGTTCCGTTCGCAAAGAGTGGCGCGTTGCCCTCCTTTTGGAACTTCTCTAGCACGCAGATTCTGTTTGTGGCACGAAAACCTGAATAAGCCTGATTCCGCGCAG
>CAMCUQ010000062.1 GCA_945878775.1 Chthonomonas calidirosea | reverse complement strand
GCGCGGCTAGGGTGCATCCATTCTAGCCAAAAGCAAGCCCAAATGACCTCAAAATGAGGCGACAAAAAACGCTTATACAAGGCAAATAGAACTAAAACACTATCCCGCAAACGAGATTAGAAGACAGCGTTTGGCGAAGGTATTGTTATCTACATTGTACAAGTGTGGGTGCAGAGCAAAACCCATAGGCTAGAGCAAAAAAACTTTGGCGGAGAATGCCATCAAAAGAAATTTGAACCCTATCTCCTCTAATTCTGACTAAAAACATGACGAACAGAGACGATTTTGGGTAGAATACTAGGCATATTGGTCTTAGCCGTTGACTTTTTCACCTACTTTGTGATAGAGTTCACAACATACAAAAACAGGGTATTCAATACCTGTCTGAGAGGATAACCTTCGGATGTTAAGTGGTTACATTCCGATTTTCATACTCATCTTGGTAGCCGCCATACTTGGTGGTGCGATGATTGGACTCTCGTTTCTTTTTGGACCCCACAAGCCCACAGTACACAAAGCGACCTCCTACGAGTGTGGAATGACGCCTGTCGGTAATGCGCGTGAACGGTTTCCCATCAAATTCTACCTTGTCGCTATGCTCTTTATCATTTTTGATATAGAGACCATATTTCTGTGGCCCTGGGCAGTCACTTACGCGAACCAAGACTATGGCACGAAGGTATTCTTCCTTTCTGAGATGGCGGTCTTTGTAGCCATTCTGTTCTTGGGTTACTTCTACATACTTGGCAAAGGCGCATTGGACTGGGATGAGAGCGAGCGCACTGGGGTGCGTGATGTCATGACTCCCGAACTGCGAGCAAAGCGAGGAACACTTCGCTTTGGAAATGAGAATTCTGGAGAAGTAGACCTAGATAAGATGCCAGACAACGAGCGACAAGCCTCCTACGGAGCCAGTTCGCAAGAAGAACTTATCATTGGGGGCAAATAATGAGTAGTGCTGAAGAGACAAATGCCGACGCGCAACCCCAAGAGCGCATTGAGGTCACCAAAATACGGGAGCGATATCCCGATGCCTTGATAGATATTGATCTGTTTCGGGGAGATACTCGCATTCTGGTGAAGCGCGAATTCATCGTCGATATCTGTCGCCTTTTCAAGACAGACTCCGACCTACAGTATAACTTCTTCTCGGAGTGTCTTGGCGTGGACTATCTTGACGCACGCGAAGGTTACCGTTTTGAGGTGGTCTACAACCTGTATTCGCTTCCTTACGATAAAAACGGTGTTCGCTATGGGAAAAACCATAGAATATTCCTGAAAGTTCCTGTACCGGAAGAGGACCCCACAGTGCCTACTGTTACGGAGGTCTATCCCGCCGCCGAGTGGCCCGAACGTGAAATATACGATATGTTTGGAGTCTCGTTTAGTGGACATCCCGATCTACGTCGTATACTTATGCCGGACGATTGGGTAGGACACCCGCAACGAAAAGACTATCCACTAGGTGGAGAGCGCGTCCAGTTTCCCGGTGGCAAATTGGGACCCTCCGTGGGAGAGGTTCCTGTCCAACACCCCGGCGCATCTTGGTACGGTAAGACAGGCGATACACAGGGCGAGAAACACAGCCGATAACACGGCGCGGAGAGAACTGCAAGATGGCTATCGATAGTAGAGACCTGAACACAAACGCCCTACAGGCGCAAGGAATGTCCATCGATCCCCTTGACGATACCACTATGGTTATCAATATGGGACCCCAACACCCTAGCACGCATGGAGTTTTGCGGGTTGTGTTGGAGCTAGATGGCGAGACTATTACGCGGGCAACGTCTCATATTGGGTATGTGCATACGGGTATTGAGAAGTCGATGGAGTACCAGACTTACCTCAAAGCCGTCACCAATACCGACCGCATGGATTATCTCTCTGCCCATATCAATAATGCTGCCTACACACTGAGTGTTGAAAAACTGCTTGGCATTGAGCCTCCGCCCAGAGGGCAGTACCTTCGGGTCATGCTCATGGAGATTCAGCGCATTGCAAGCCACTTGGTTTGGCTTGCAACTCACTGCCTCGATATGGGGGCAATGACGGTCTTCTTTTATGCTTTCCAACAACGCGAAAAACTACTGAACCTTACCGAAATGATGTCTGGTGTGCGAATGATGCCCTCTTGGATCGTGCCGGGCGGATTGCGCGGGGATGCACCCGATGGATGGTTTGAGCGCGCAAAAGAGTTTTGTGACGGCTTCCCGAAGGCGATGGAAGAGCTGGAAGACCTCCTAAACAACAACCCGATTTGGCGAGACAGAACCCAAGGCATCGGAATTATTTCGGCTGAGGATTGTATTGCCCTCGGAGTGAGCGGTCCCACATTGCGCGGTTCCGGTGTTGCACACGACATTCGCAAAACCACGCCCTATTCTGGGTATGAGCAGTTCACGTTCTATGTTCCCACGGGTGAATTCTGCGACGTATATGACCGCTATCGCGTTCGTATGGCAGAGATGTATCAGAGCCGCGAGATCATCAAGCAGTGTATTGAGAATATGCCCGATGGACCGATCAATGTCGATGACAGAAAAATCGTCCCTCCCCCTCGACGTGAACTAGACAACAGCATGGAGGCGGTTATTCACCACTTCAAACTGTGGACAGAGGGTTTTCATCCTCCCATTGGTGAGGCGTATGTACCTCTGGAATCTCCCAAGGGTGAGATCGGTTTCTACATTGTGAGCGATGGCACAAACAGACCCTATCGTGCTCATATGCGCCCACCCAGTTTTATGAATCTTCAGGCACTCTCCGCAATGTGTGAGGGACGCCTAATTGCCGATGTCGTCGCTGTAATCGGAAGTATCGACATTGTGCTTGGTGAGATTGATCGCTAGAAGAATGCTTTTTGGGAGAAAGATGCCTCTCTCCCAATTTTGAACTGTCGTGCGGAACAAATGTACTCCTATAGAGTAACGAACCCGCAGGGCTTGAGAAGGAAAACGGATGGCTGAGAGTGAGACCTCCAATATACGAGAGCCGTTACCCGCTCCTGCAAAAGAGCGACGATTCTCCGCGCAGGCAATCGCCGAACTGGAAGAGATAGCCTCCCACTACCCAGAGCGCAAAGCGGCGTGTCTGCCCGCACTATGGATCGCGCAACGCGAATATGAGGGCTATCTTCCACCTCCTGCCATCCAAGAGGTTGCGGATAGGCTAGGGCTTTCTTATGCTGAGGTGGAGGGGGTGGCAACCTTCTACACGATGTACAACCTCCGAAAACGGGGACGACATCATCTGGAGGTATGTACGTGTCTCACTTGCGCGGTTAAAGGCGCCTATGAGGTAGTGCACCGACTTGAGAAGGAATTGGGTATCCATGTCGGACAGACCACGGCAGATGGTGAGTTTACTCTCTCTGAGGCAGAGTGCTTGGATTTTTGCGGTGCGGCAACCGTCATGCAGGTGGGAGACAAGTACTTCACGCAGTTGACTCCTGAGAATGTGAAACAGGTGATAGACCAGTTACGCAATAGCGCGGACTACACGCCCACAAAGCTTGCCGACTCGCTCGTTAAACTTTTAATCCCCGGCTCCAGTGAGACAGGGGGAGGGAGTTTCGCGCCTAAAGACCTCGTTAATCCAGCGGGACCCATGCTCTAGGATTTGCTTTTTCGGAATTGATTTTTAGATTGGTGTAAGTTGCTAAATTGCACATTGCAAGGCAACTGCTGAGGATAGAATCGAATGCCCATTCTGAACCTACTTTATGAAAACCGAGATGTGCAGAATATCGAGAACCTCGATGTTTATGAAGCACATGGAGGCTATCAAGGGCTACGCCGTGCCGTCACCCTAGAGAGACAGGCTGTGATCGATGAGATCAAGACATCTGGACTCCGAGGGCGTGGTGGCGCAGGCTTCCCAACGTGGATAAAGTGGAACGGTCTTCCCAAGAACTTCGATAAACCGCACTACATTATCTGTAATGCGGACGAAGGCGAGCCGGGAACATACAAAGACCGTGAATTATTGCTCAAACTCCCGCATCTGCTTGTCGAAGGGATGATCGTCGCCGGGTACGCTTGTTGTGGTACGGCGGGGTATATCTATATTCGTGGGGAGTATGTGGAGCCTGCATGGCAGATACGAAAAGCGATTGATCAGGCGTACAAGCAGGGCTATCTGGGCAAAAACATTCTTGGTATTGAGGGGTTTAACTTCGACCTTTATGTACACATGGGGGCAGGAAGCTACGAATGCGGGGAAGAGTCCGCGCTCATGAGCAGTCTCATGGGAGAGCGTGGCAACCCTCGCCTGAAGTTCCCTCACGCGCCATTGCCCGTCATTGAGGGTGTTTGGAAATCCCCAACACTTGTTAATAATGTGGAGACCTACTGTGCCGCGACATGGATCGCCAAAAACAGTGGGGCAGAGTATGCAAAGTACGGCACTGAGCGAAGCAAAGGCTCAAAGATTATCTCTGTGAGTGGTCATGTTGCCAAACCTGCCAACTATGAGATCGAACTGGGTACACCGCTGATGGAGTTATTGAAGATAGCAGGCGGTATCACGGGTGGCAAGCTTAAAGCGGTCATCCCCGGAGGCTCTTCCGTCCAGATTCGAACCGCAGAGCAGTGCGAAAAGATCAATATGGACTACGAGAGCTGTTCTGCAAACGGAACCCTGCTAGGCTCTGGTGGGTTCATGGCATTCAATGACAAGACCGACATTGTGGTACTGATGCGCCGAACCGCAGAATTTTATATGCATGAATCGTGTGGGAAGTGTACACCCTGCCGTGAAGGTACGAGATGGATATACAAAGTCCTAGATCGCATCACCTCTGGGGCAGGACGACAGGGCGATATTGAACTCTTGTTGGACATTTGTTCGCAGATAGATGGACGCTCCTACTGTGCATTAGGTGACGCGGCGGCATGGCCCATTGTTGGTGCCATAAAGGCGTTTCGTGAAGAGTTCGAGTACTGGATCACGCACAAACGGTCGCCCATTGGTGAGGATGCTGTCCCGCCTGTGCCAGTGGTCGTCAATCCGTTGCTGACTTTGACTCCCGCATAGTGGGCAACCGAAACCTCTGTCTTGTGGGGTAGCTTTGCAAATGAACAGGGGACTCTTAAAGTACAGCAGCATCGATTTTTATTCGCTTTGAGGCACTAACCTAGGGCTTTTCACGGGTACACTATTCCCGTCACCCAGAAGTTACCGCTACGAGAACGCATCTGAGGAACGCTATTCATGTCCGACAACCGATTGACACAGACCGAGGCTTCTTTGAACCGGGTTACCGGGCAGTTGGTAAACATAAAGATCAACGGGATTGAACTTCAAGTTCCCAAAGGGGAAAGCGTCATCGAGTCCGCAAAGCGGGCTGGAGTCGATATTCCCTTCTTTTGTTACCATCCCCGCCTTTCCAAAGGGGACGCCGCAAACTGCCGAATGTGCCTTGTCGATGTCTCAATGCCCCGCAAAAACCCGGATGGGTCTGTTATATTGGCGAAAATGCCAAAGCCCCAAGCCAGTTGCACCCTTCCCGCCGATGAGGGGATGGTTATTGAGACCGAATCGGCGCAGGTTGTCAGAGACCGCAAAGGCGTCCTAGAGTTTCTTCTTATCAATCACCCGTTGGATTGTCCCATCTGTGATCGTGGTGGCGAATGTCCACTGCAAAATAACACCCTCTTTTACGGACCGCCCACAAGTCGTTATATCGAAGAGAAACGCCATTTCCCGAAGGCATATCCGCTTTCTGAAAACGTTGTTTTTGACCGTGAGCGATGTATCCACTGCGCCCGTTGTACCCGCTTTACCGAGGACATCAGTGGCGACTCGCAACTGGGATTCCTAAAACGGGGCGCGGATATGGAGGTTGGAACGTTTGCACACACCTCATACTCCAGCAAATTCAGTGGAAACGTGATCGAACTCTGCCCCGTTGGCGCACTACTCTCCCGTTCCTATCGTTTCAAGGCGCGTCCGTGGGATTTGCACACACAACGCTCTGTCTGCTCCAAGTGTTCCAATGGCTGTAACATCAAGATCGATTATCGTTTGGACACTCTGCTACGTATCAATGCGCGGGTAAATGACGCCGTAAACGAAGAGTGGACGTGTGACAAAGGTAAGTTTGGACACGAGTACGTCTCGTCTCCCGAACGGCTCAAAACCCCTCTGCTTAAAGTAGACGGCGAATGGCAAGAGATCGATTGGTCGGAAGCCTACCGTGTTCTGGTCGAGAAGTTGAAGGCGGCAAATGGAAGCGTTGGAGGCATCGGAGGGCAACGTTGTACGAATGAGGATAACTACCTCTTCCAAAAACTGTTCCGCGATGTGCTGAAATCGAACAATCTTGACCACCGAACTTCAGGAAACTTTGGTGCTACGAATAGCACCCTCTACAAACGCTTCGGCTATCACGCTATGGGCAACACCATCGCCGATCTTGAGAATATGAAGGCGGTTTTTGTTATTGGTTCTGAACTGGTTGACGAGCAGCCGATACTCTTCCTGCGAATTCGTAAGGCGTGGCGTTACAATGGCGCAAGTGTCGTGAATGCGGTCACGAGCGTTCAGGAGTCTTCCACACGAGTAGGGGACTTCGCTGAGGTTGAGCTTGTGTACAAACCGGGTTCTGAGCTTGCGCTTATCAACGGAATGTTGAATGTACTCTTTACAGAGAACCTGCTTCCCGAAACGGGTGTAGACACGAAGAAGCTTCAGGCGCACGTCGCGAGTTGGACGCCAGAAAAGTCTGCCGCAGAGACGGGACTCGCTGCCGATGCGATTGCGAAAGCGGCGCGTCTGCTTGCAAAGACCCCGATGACGATTATTGCCGGCAGAGAGATTGCGGCACATCCACATTATGAGGCTATCGTAAACGCCCTTGGTAATCTTGTGGTTGTGACGGGGAATATGGGGAACCTTAATATTCCGGGGCTCGAGGCGAACACGCAGGGCGCAATGGACATGGGAATTCTGCCGGACTCGGCTCCGGGATACGCTCCTGTGGAAAAAGCGGGAATGAACACGGCGCAGATGTTGGAAGCTGCCGCGATAGGCGAACTCCAAGTGCTGTGGCTCGTGGGTGCAGAACTTCTAGAGCAATATCCCGATACGGCTTTGGCGCAAAAGGCTTTGGCGAACGCGCCGTTTGTTGTGGTGAGCGAACTCACGCTTACAGAAACCGCAAAGCACGCCGATCTCGTTCTCCCTTCCGCTAGTTTTGCTGAGAAAGATGGAACCTTCACAAACTGTGAACGACGCGTCCAACGAATTTTCAAGGCGTTCGAGATTTCTCAAGATATTAAGCCCGACTGGCTGATATTCTCGGAAGTGCTGGCGCGATTAGGCGTTGGTGTGCCCTACTTCTCGTCTCGTGATATACTTCGTGCTATCTCGACGCAGGTTCCTGCCTATGCCTCTATCACGCCAAAATCGTTGGGTGAGGCGGGACTTCGGTGGGAATATGCGGGAGATCAACCTGCTCCGACAATCGTTGTTGAGTAGTTCGTATTGAGGTTTGCTGACACTTTTATTTGAATATTCGTTCGACTCGTACCTGAATCTGGGAGACCCTATGCCCGACTTGCGAATTATCTTTCCAGAGTATGCGCTCGGCATTCATTTGCCTTCGCTCGTACCCTACATAGCCCTTTTTGGAACCATTGGGTTCATCCTTATGATCCTGCCGGGACTCATCTGGATTGAGCGTGTCGTCATTGCGCTCATGCAGGATCGTTCGGGACCAAACCGCGTGGGACCTCGTGGGCTATTGCAGTCAACCGCAGATGTCGTGAAGCTCTTTTTTAAAGAGGACACGATGCCGCAGAGTGCCGATATACGCATCTACTATCTGGCTCCCTTCCTGACCGTCTTTTGCGCCTTTGCCGCCGGAGCGGTACTGCCCTTGCAGACGCTCACCTTCCGCTTGGTGGATAGCTCATTCAAGACCGTTCCTGTCACTGTGGGAGATGTGAATATCGGGTTGCTCTACATATTGGCAGTCTCGTCACTCCAAGTATACGGTGTCGTCTTGGCAGGATGGTCGTCGAACAATAAGTATTCGCTTTTGGGAGGTTTGCGTGGCTCGGCTCAGCTCATTAGTTATGAGCTTTCCATGGGGCTTTCCTTGCTCTGTGTGGTGACGCTTGCCGGCACGTGCCAACTGAATAAGATCGTGGACGCGCAGAACGGTCTCCCCTTTGGTATTCCTTATACAGGCGTGTGGTGGCAGGTTCCCCTCAAGGGGAGTATCTTCTCATGGTTTTGGTTGGGAACTCTCCTCGTGCCCGTCTGCATCTATACCATTGCTATGATCGCAGAAACGAACCGCGCTCCCTTTGATCTCCCTGAAGCGGAATCGGAACTGATCGCGGGTTTCCATACCGAGTATTCCTCCATGAAGTTTGCTATGTTCTTTACGGGTGAGTATGTGAGTATGCTTATCGTAAGTGGACTGAACGCGGCGATGTTCTGGGGTGGTTCTTTGCCGCCTCTCAATATTCCACCCTTAACATGGATACCCGGCTTTATGTGGTTCATCATTAAGATCATGGGCGGAATATTCTTCTTTACATGGTTACGCGCTTCGTTTCCGCGTTTGCGCTACGATGCCTTGATGAACCTCGGCTGGAAACGTATGCTTCCGTTGGGGCTTGTTTGGGTGTTTCTGATGGCGGTTTGGGGGCTGTTCCGCCCTGCACCTGCATCCTCAGATAACATCCCTGCCGAACCCGTCACCGCATCTCAAACGACAGTGCAACAGGTGGCTCCTCCTGTGGAGGCGAAATCGCTCGCATCGCGTCAGCGCTAGGCGGTCGTTCTGAACCAATTCGGTCTTTTTGTATGGCGTTTGCCTTGTTTGTTCGGTATTGGGTAGGACTTGTATCTTACCGAGGACTAACGTCTACTTTCGCATCGATTCTAACCTTCGGCACGTGTGCTGGGTGGTATAATGCCCCGCTCGTGGCGACACTCTGAGGACAACGAATCCTTATGGCTACGGTACTCTTCTGGATACTGGCTCTGGTCTCTGTGATAGCCTCTATCTCTATGGTTACGACGAAGAACCCGGTGCGTAGTGCCCTCTTCCTCGTAGTAACCTTTTTGTGCGTCGCTGTTTTCTATGTCATACTGTCGGCGCAGTTCATTGCGGCTGTGCAGATAATTGTGTATGCTGGGGCGATCATGGTGCTGTTCTTATTCGTCATCATGCTTCTCAATCTCGGCACACCACAGGCACTGGTAGAGCGAGGGAGCCTTCAACCCGCGTTCGCAGTCGTGCTTGGCATCTCCTTTGCTGTCACGCTCGTCATGTCTGGTTCTTTTGTGACACTGCCCGCCGTTGCCGCTCAGCCGGAAGTCTATGAACCTTTGGGAACCGTGCGCGGAATCGGTATCAACCTTTTTGACCCTAAGCAACCGTGGCTTTTTCCGTTTGAAGCCACATCCATTCTGCTCCTTATTGCTGTTGTGGGTGCTATCGTTATGGCAAAGCGCAAAGTCTGACGCTGGCTCTGGAGATCGATCTAACTCATGATTACGACCCAACACTTTCTGGTTTTGAGCGCAATACTCTTTACCACTGGCGTGATAGGCGTTCTCGTTAAGAGAAACCCCATCGTCATTTTTATGTGTATTGAGTTGATGTTGAACGCAGCTAACCTCTCCTTTGTCGCACTCGGACGCCATTTCGGGCAGGTGAATGGACAGATGTACGTTATCTTCGCGTTGGCGGTTGCCGCCGCTGAAGTCTCTATTGGGCTTGGCATTATTGTTGCTATCTTCCGTGCCAAAGAGACTATCAATATCGACGAAATGAACCTAATGAAGTTCTGAACCCTTTTAGGAGTTCTTCTGGATGTCTCAACTTGCCTCGCTGATAATTTTGTTACCGTTCCTTGGCTTTCTTCACAACGCCTTTGCAGGCGTGATTTGGAAGAAGAACGCGAAGAAGATGGTACAGTTAGTGGCTCCTGCGGTGATAGGTGCTGCCTTTGTGGTCTCTGTGCTTGTCTGCATGGAGATGCAAGGCGCAAAGGATCACCGTCTCTTTGCCTCTCTTATTCCTGGTATTAGCCCAAGCACACCTTGGATTAAGGCTGCTGGTTTTCAGGTCAACTTTGAACTGTTAATCGACCCACTTTCCATGCTCATGGCGTTGATTGTAACGGGAGTAGGAGGGCTGATCCATCTCTATGCTACGGCGTATATGGCGGACGACCCCGAACTGCCCCGGTTCTTCACCTATTTCAACCTCTTCATCACGATGATGCTGATTTTGGTGCTTGGCGGAAACTTCCTGCTCATGTTTGTGGGCTGGGAGGGGGTTGGAACCTGTTCTTATCTGCTGATTAGTTTCTGGCACAAGAACAGCGATAACGCCAAAGCCGGAAACAAAGCGTTCATCGTCAACCGCGTGGGAGACCTCGGTTTCGCGCTGGGTATGATGCTGATCTGGAGCGTTTTCGGAACCCTATCGTACTATACACAAGATGGTCACGGTGTGATGCAGTTGGCAGGAGCCGGAAGCGAACACGGTGTTTCCCACGTCATAGACGCGCTAGGACAGATGGTTCCTGTGGCGACCCTCACGACGATCTGTATCCTGCTCTTTGTGGGTGCAATGGGCAAGTCGGCACAGATTCCACTCTGGGTCTGGTTGCCAGACGCGATGGCGGGTCCCACCCCTGTCTCTGCACTCATTCATGCGGCAACGATGGTGACTGCCGGTGTCGTTATGCTGACCCGCTGTTCTTGGCTCTTTGTTCAATCTCCACAAGCGATGCAGTTTGTGGCGTATATTGGGCTTGCTACGGCGTTTGTTGGCGCGACAATCGGTATTGTACAGAACGACATCAAGCGTGTGCTCGCGTTTTCCACTGTCTCGCAGTTGGGTTATATGTTCCTCGCATGTGGGGTAGGGAACTTCACGGCGGGAATGTTCCACGTCACGACCCATGCTTTCTTTAAGGCTCTCCTCTTCCTTGGCTCAGGTGCAGTCATTCACTCGATGCTTGGTGAGCAGGATATGCGAAAGATGGGCGGGCTAAAGAAGAACATTCCGAAGACATGGCTGGTTATGTGTCTTGGAACCTATGCTATCGCGGGTATTCCGGGGCTTTCGGGCTTCTGGAGTAAGGACGAAATCCTACACAGTGCCTCACTTGGCGCGAATGGAATGGTGTTCTACGGCTTTGGTATCGCTACCGCGTTTATGACCGCCTTTTATATGAACCGCCTCATGTGGAAGACCTTCTACGTGAAACAACAGTTTGTGGATGGCGAGATTCCGCACCAACACCACAGTAATTTCGATGACCACGACGCACATGGGCATGATGATCATGGGCATGAGGCTCATGGTGACCATTCCGATGAGGGACATGACGCACAGGAAGCGCACGGCAGTCAAGTTCACGAATCACCGTTCCCAATGATGCTTCCGCTCTATGTTCTTGCCTTCCTTTCGGTGGTCTTTGGGGCATGGGCGCACTTCAGTGGTAGCTTTGAGCATTTCCTAGAGCCAGTTGTTCCACACATGGAGCATACGGCAGAAGGACCTATCACAGAGCAGATGGGGTACATCATCTCCGGTGTTGTGGCTTTCCTTGGGGTTGGGCTTGCGGCTCTGCTCTACGGTCGCCCCGCGATACGAGCGACAGGACAACTCATTCCTGCTGCTCTTAAGATCAAGATGGAAAAGAATCCGGCTCACCCCTACACGTTTTTGCTCAATAAATGGTGGTGGGACTCACTCTACAACTTTGTTTTTATCCGCGTGGGAGGCATCTTTGCACAGTTGCTTTGGCGCGTGGTGGATCAAGGGATTATCGACGGCTTGATTACGAAAGTGATCGCCGTGTGGGGTGTGGGAGGACTGAGTACAGGGCTTCGTCGTGTCCAAACGGGCTATGTGCGTAACTACGCGCTGGCGATGCTCTTTGGAGTGGTGACACTGGTACTCGGTTTGATGGGTTCGTGGTTCATGGCAGCAAATAGGTAGATCGAGGATAAGATGCCACAGATTCCGAATATATTGAGTGTTATGACCTTCCTTCCGCTGGTAGGCGCGATTATCATCATGATGATGAAGAAACCGCAAGACCTGCCAGACGATCATGGGGATCATGGACACGATGCACACGCAGAGGGGACTCCTGCAACTCCAAACGATTCAAGTCGGACGGCGATCAATGTCGTTGCCCTACTCATTGCTGGAGTTACGTTTGTCTTGTCGCTTCTGCTGTTCTTGGGTTTTGATGCGGGGCTTGTGAGTTCCACGCAAGCGGGTCTCTCCAAGCATATGCAGCACATCGAAGACTACCGTTGGATCACCGTGGGGTCGGCGCAGATTCACTATCGGATGGGAATCGATGGGATTAGCCTTTTGCTGATTCTACTGACGACCTTTTTGATGGTGCTCTGTGTGGGGTTTTCGTTCCGCGTGAAGCAACGGTTGAAGGAATTCATGGTCTTTCTGTTGCTCCTAGAGACGGGCATGATCGGCGTGTTCTGCGCCCTAGACCTCATGCTGTTCTATGTCTTCTGGGAAGCGATGCTTATTCCCATGTACTTCCTGATAGGTATCTTTGGGCATGAAAGACGCATTTATGCCGCTGTGAAGTTCTTCCTTTTCACATTCGCGGGAAGTATCTTCATGCTGATCTCTATCATCTTCATTTACCAGATAACAGGAAGCTTCGATCTCCTTGCGCTCACCGATCCTCTGAACCAAGCGGGTGCTGCCTTACGGGGCTTTGATCCCAAGATGCTGATGATGCTCTATGGAGCCTTTGCGTTGGCGTTTATGATAAAGGTTCCGATGTTCCCCTTCCACACTTGGCTACCAGACGCCCACGTCGAAGCACCGACCGCTGGAAGTGTCATTTTGGCAGGCGTCATGCTGAAGATGGGAACTTATGGCTTTGTTCGGTTCTGTATTCCGCTCTTTCCGGTGCAGGCACAGGAGAGCGCGGGGATTTTTATCGTGCTGGCGATCATAGGAATCATTTACGGTTCCATTGTTGCCGCTGTTCAGACCGACGCGAAGAAACTGGTCGCATACTCCTCTGTTGCTCACCTAGGGTTTGTGGTGCTGGGAATTTTCTGCTTTAACAAAGTGGGGATGCAAGGCGCGTTAATTCAGAACATCAATCACGGTATCTCAACCCCCATGCTCTTCTTCCTGGTAGGAATGCTTTATGAGAGACGCCACACACGCGAGATAGCCCAGTACGGTGGTCTGAAGCTCATTGTGCCGTTCATGGCTACAATGTTCCTCATCGCAACGCTTTCAAGTGTGGCAGTTCCGTTCTTCAATAGCTTTGTGGGTGAGTTCACTATCTTGCAAGGAAGTTTTATCTCTACGAAAGTGGGCATGGTAGGAACAGGTTTGGCAGCTACCGGAATGGTCCTCTCGGCAGTCTATATGCTCTGGTGGTTCCAACGCATTATGCTCGGACCTGTCACCCAACCTGCCAATAGGCATCTGCCCGATCTCACTCGTTCAGAATGGCTCGTGCTTACTCCGCTTGTGATCATGATCTTTTGGATCGGACTGGGTAGCCCCTTCTGGCTCAGCAAGATGGAGGCTCCTGTAGCGGCGCTCCTTCCCACCCAAATGGAATCGATGGATACAGATTATCCTATCACAACCATCCTTTCCCAAGGGGCAATCAAGGCTTCGCTGAAACAGCATTCCACCGAAGGCAAGCCTGTGCTTCATCTGGGGGAACCCCACACAAATACCCCACAGACGCCGACTAGTGGACAATCCACGGATACGTCTCAAGGGCATAGCCCCGATACAGGAACGGCATCCCCGCCGCCTACCGAAACACCTTCAGGGGTGGGGCAGGAACCGAATACGAAGGGCGATGAGACTAAGACACAGCCTAGTAACCCGACTTCAACCCCGGATTCAGGGTTGGGAGCACCCCCGTCCCCCGGAAACCAAAAGCCCATAGAGGCTCCTACTAAGGGCGGAGAGCCAAATAATAAAGAGAAGCCCGCGAAGGAGCGTTCTCAAGTACCCGGCAAAACCGCACAAAAAACGATTGCCTCGCGAGTCACGGAGGTCTCCACCCGATGGTAAATATGAGTGCTAATTTGGACGCGATACTGCCCGCTATCGTCATTATGGTGACGGGGTTTCTCGTTCTGATTGGAGATTCTTGCGTTTCCGCTTGGCGAAGTAACGGCAAAGGACTCAATTCGGGCGTGAGCCTTGTAGGAATCTTGATCGCCCTGTTCTTCACGGCGACCCGATTGAACCAACCCGTGCATAACGCCTTTAGTGGTGCAATTATTGACGATTCATTCGGCAGATGTGCGATCTTGCTGTTGCTCATCGCTGCGGCTTTGGCTGTTCTGCTCTCCACGACCTATCTGGAGAACAAGCAACTACAGCATGGTGAGTACTATGTTCTGATCCTCTTCTCTCTCTTTGGGGCGATGCTGATGGTCAGCTCAAACGATCTGATCACGCTATTTGTATCCATTGAGACGCTTTCGGTTGCGCTCTATGTGCTTGCAGGATTCGCCAAAACAGAAGAGCGGAGCGAAGAGGCTGCACTCAAGTATTTCTTGCTTGGAGCCTTTGCGGCAGGTTTTCTACTCTACGGTATCGCGCTGGTCTATGGGGGTACGGGCATACTCACAGGAAACGGCGGAACCACGAACCTTGCCCTGATCGCGACTTCACTGAGAGACCTCTCGTCTGTCGCACCTCCGCTCATGTTTATTCTTGGTGTTGCGTTGGTGCTTGTGGGACTCGCCTTCAAATCGGCTCTTGTTCCTTTTCATATGTGGACGCCGGATGTTTATCAAGGCGCACCCACCTCCGTCACCGCTTACATGGCGGCGGTAGTGAAGATTGCCGCGTTCGCGGTCCTGTTTCGGTTCTTTAACGCGCTCACCTCGATCTCTCAGTATTGGCTGATAGCGGTGCAGGTGCTTGCGGTACTAACGATGTTTGTCGGTAATATTCTTGCGCTCACACAAGACAATGTGAAACGGCTTCTCGCCTACTCGTCCATTGCACACGCAGGGTATCTTACGGTGGCTCTCTCCGCCATTGCGGGCAAGGGGGCGCAATTAGCAGTAGAGGCGTTGACCTTCTACCTTTTTGCGTATACGCTCATGACGATGGGGGCGTTTGGCGTGCTAATATGGCTCTCACACAAAGGGCGCGATTGCCAGACGCTCAGCGATCTCAAGGGCTTGGTGAAGGTTGATCCCGCCGCCGCCTATATGATGCTGATCTTCATGCTCTCGTTGGGGGGTATCCCTCCGACGATGGGCTTTATGGGGAAATGGCTCATCTTCAACGCCATTATGCAATCGGGGCAGATTTGGCTGGCTATCTTGCTTGGCTTTGCAAGTATCATCTCCGTATACTATTATCTCAAAGTGGTGTGGATGATGTGCTTTTCAGAGCCTGACAAACAGACGATTACAGGACACGCTATCGAAGGCTGGGCAGTACAACTCGCTATGGCAGTCTCTGTCATCGGCTCACTGCTCTTCGGTCTTGTACCGGGCTTTATACAAAATATGCTTGGGGCAGCGGTCAATATCATCGTTCGCTAGAGACCCTGTAAAGAGGTAATGCGCTATGTCGCCTGTTCCACAAAGGGATTTAATCGGGCGCATTGTCGGAATGCTCGTCTTCCTAATCGGGGTAGGGTTGCTTTTGGTGGTCTTCAGTTTCGCCTACCAACTCTTCAACACGCCTCCCGCATTGGCGTTGGGGTTGAACTTCACGGGCAACCCCAAAAGCGATCCTAGTCCCACAAAAATCGGTGTGCAATTGACCTGGCTCATCTTGCGTATCTGCTATCTCGTCGTCATGAGCATTGCGGGGTCGCTTGTGTCAAACAAGGGGATCAACCTCTATTTTAGTGCCTTACAAGGCTCTCCTGTTCACCTTTGGGGGCGTTCCCGCCCTGAACCTCCTACGGAAAACCTTCCCGCCAAAGAGTAGCAACACTCATCCATAAGAGGTGCCTTGTGAGCCTGCATTGGCAGGTATTCATCACAGGTATTAGGGGAGTTCTGCTCCTCTCCGCCTTTTCCATAGAAATACCCCGCCTATCTTCAACTTGAAGATAGGCGGGGTATTTTCAATTTCCTAGCGAGTGCTTTCTCAGAAACGGCGATAACTGGCGGTCACAACAAGGTGCCTTGTACGCTCACGTTGGTAGTGTTCTGAGGCACTCCCCTAATGCTGAACGATGTTGACCTTCTGGATGGAAGCATTGTTCTTGCTGTTCTGGACATAGGCGGCGAGCTTGACGAGGAGTTTCTGCTGTTCTGCCTGTGTCTGCTTGAGAGAGGCGAGTTCTGCTGTCAATGTTGCGACCTTTGTGTTCTGTGCAGTGACTTTCGCGTTCAGTACGGTAATCTCCGTCTTCTGATTTTCTACTCGCTGATGTTCCTTCTGAAGCTGGTTGAGAATCATGGGAGTGAGCAGGTGGTAGTAGATGGTGAAGGGTTTGCCTTGCTTGTCGTACTGAACGAGGTCGGGGAATACCTTCGCAACCTCTTCGGCAATCAGTCCATATTGGAGAGGATGACCGCCTTTGTTGTTGGATTGCTTGTAGCGGAAGGTGACAGGTCGGAGTTGGAGCAGTTTGTCGCTCACATTCCCCATGCTCTTGATTTCGTTCTTGAAACGACGTGAGGAGGTGACGGTTCCGAGTTGACCGTTGGCATCGATATACACCGCTACGCCTCCAGTTGCAGTAGCACCGTTGATACCTGCGATGAGGGTCGCTGTGTGGGTTCCTGTGGTTCCAATACGAATTACGC
>CAMCUQ010000061.1 GCA_945878775.1 Chthonomonas calidirosea | reverse complement strand
ATGGAGTTGCGCTCGCGTTGATTTTGTTGATTGCCACTCTATGGAGAGATAGGCGATTACCGATGCAGGGGCTCTTGGCTTTTGGTATTCTATTGATGCCCTGGCTTCTTTTCGCGACTCTCTATTTTGGCTCACCCATTCCCGTCTCGATGCAGGCGAAGCTCATTGTCTATGGCTGGGGCGTGAAAGCACACTTCCCAAACATATTGCCCCTTTTGACGCACCTTTTTGCGAACCCCTTTGGTGCGGTAATAGGTATCGGAAATGTTGCCTTTCTATATGCTCTTTGGAAGTGCAAACTAGACGATAGATGGCTCCTTTTCCCCTACATTGCCATGCTAATTCACTATGCGGGCATGGGACTCTCCAAAGTATTTCTGTTTGGTTGGTACTTTGTTCCACCGACTCCTATGCTTTACCTTTTTGGAGTGCTGGGGTGGGAGTTCCTCCTGAGAGGCAGATACAAGGGGGGGTATGGGATTACTGCTATGGGAGCGGTGCTGGTTGCTGGGCTTATGATGGGCACTCTCTCCGTGCCTCGCGTGGCAAAGACGCTTCGGCAGGGACAAGCAGAGGAGAATAGCCTCCGTATTCCCATCGGGGTATGGCTTAAGGAGAGGGCAAAGTCAACAGACAGAGTGATGCTGGAGCCAATCGGGTATATCGGCTATTATAGTGGGCTAACGATGCTGGATACTGTCGGATTGATCTCTCCAGAGGTATTGCCCTTCTATCGCTCCGATATCCTCTCGCCCTATCATGAGATATGGTTGCGCTTTCAACCCGAATGGGTGCTTTTGCGAACAGGGGAGGGGCAGGCACTCGCGCAGTATGAAGCCACTCTGCCTCGTGAGCAGAGGCTCAATGAGCATTATGAAAACGTGATGCAGTTTGGGGTTCCCACTCAGGGAGGCTCGTCACCCGCTTTTGTGCTTTGGAAACGCCGATGAGCGGTAACTCTCACGCGGTTAGCACCGACTTTGAGGCAGTGGGCTTTACTTTGCAGGAGCGAACAACCCTCTTTGCAGAGATTGAGCAGGTGTGCCTTCTGCTTGGGGCGTCAGAGCTATCTATTGCAGTGTCTTCTGCTCAACTTAAAATGACAGAGGCTATCTCGCCTCTTGAGCGGATTCGCGTTTTGGAGAGTGTGACCGCGCTTCTCACTGCCGCTGTTCCTCGCTATCTGCAACGTCCGCTTTCTCATCTGGTTCAGGAGGAGGTGGTGATTTCGCTTGCCAAGTCGCAAGGGGGTAGGGATACAATGCGTCGCTTGGCGCGTAGCCCCGCATTGACCAGTGTTTATGAGCAAAATGGATTACAGAGAGCGTCTCTCCGTGAGGCTGTCAATCGGGCGCATCCTCAAGAGGTACCCCTTCAATTCATCGTTCAGTTTTTAGAGGATATTGCTAGGAGTGCGAGCAGACTGCAACCGATTGCTCTGCTTTGTAATGCTCACGAGGAGCTAGATTGTCTCACCCGTGTGGTACGAGCGTGCCGTGATTTGCGACAGGTACCCCCTCTAGGGGCGATACCCTTTTTGCCAATGCGGGGATGGGATGCACTACGAGGCGCACTCTTAGCCCTTCGGGGAGGTGTGGAATTGCAACCTCTACTACAGGCATGTGAGATTTACTGTTCGGGTTTCCAGAGTGATTTTAGCGAATCTCCTCTGTTTTTGGAATCGGGACAATACCCTTGGCGTCTTTACGAAGTTTGGGCATTTTTGCGGACTGCGAAGGGGTTAGTGGAATTGGGGTGGAAGCCCCAAGGAGCCCCCTTCTTACGATTGAGTGTGTGTGGACTTCGTTTAGAATTGGCACATGGGCAGGAGTCTGTGGTGCATTTTCGCCGTGACCCTGGCGAAACGGTGGCGTTGTGGTATCAACCCTATTTTCGGAGTGCGAATCAGGCTCGGGGCAGGGCAGGATACTACTCCCAAACCCACGCTATGCAGCCCGACTTTGGCTTGGAAAGTGAGGGGAGATGGTTGCTCTTCGATGCGAAGTGCAAACCCTATACAGAGCCGAGAGCAGAACAGGACGACATCAATAAAATGCATACCTACCGTGACGCGATTATGAAGGAGGGGCAGTCGGTTGTTGAAGGGGCATGGTGTCTCTTTCCTGGTGGAAGTGATGGCAAAGTAAATATCCATGCCTATCCTTCCAGCACACTCGAACAACCCTTTGGGAGGGCAGGAATTGGTGCTATCAAGCTGAGACCAGGGGAAAGAGCACAAAGGCTTGAGCCTCTGCTCACGCATTGGTTATCAGGCAAAAAGAGTGGCTAGGCAAGCCTCAAAAGCCCTAAGAGTGAGAGCAACCTCTCATTTGACCTGCCAAGTTCTGCGAAGTACGTGGATGTCAGTAGTCTTCGCTAATACGGGAGAGTGCCTGTCGTAGTATATCCACAAGGTGATCCGTTCCTGCAACCCCGCGCACGTGTCCCAGATGCCCCAACAGTTCCCTACGTGCCGAGAATATGGTGGGCATTCCGGGAAATCGCAAGCGAAACTCTCCAGGGCGATGACGTCCATGGCGTTGGTACTCTAGTATTTGTTGTGCCAAGTCACCGAGGGCATCATAGGTGAGCAGGTCTTCTCGTCGCATATTGCGGGGCAGCACCTTATCAAGGACCTCTTCCAAAATCGAGTGTGCAGATATTCCGTCGGCATCATCACCCAAGGGGAGTGCGTAAGGGAGATAGCGGCGTACATGGGAGTAATCGGCACGAGGGCGTCCTTCCAATGTAGCACCGGCGCGAATAACATCCAAAAAGAGGTTGTCACGCCGGAGGTCGGACGAAAACAGCCCAGACCTACCTAGATGCACGTCCTCTTGACAACGTTTATGGAATTCGCCGGATATCCAGCTCTCCACAAGTAAAACACCTGGCGGAACCTCCAAATGAGCGCACTGGTTTGCGAGTTCTCGAACCTGCTCCATATCGACCAAGGGGAGTTGTGGGGCGTGTCCGTGCGTGTGGAGATAGACTTGTGCCGTTTGGAAGCGCCCCCATGAGGAGGTGACTTCGGGAGGGGTGTAGCGGAAGGCTATACGACTCCACACCGCTTTCCACTCTTCCCCGTGTGGTGCTTGGTTTGCGGTGAGGATCGCGGTATGCAGGTCTGAGGGAAGTGGTGCTTGATCTTTCACCTCGAACACCCGCTCATAGAGTATCGTGTTGAGGCTTCTTGCTAAAGCAACAGGACCGTCTGAAAACTCTTCGAGCATGGCGAGATCGCAGTTCAAAATTCCATGATCGGTGTTGTAAACCTGTTTCCCCTCTTCCAAATAGGTGTGGGGAATGGGTGCGCCAACAAGGTGATCTGGCATCGTGTACGCAGTGATTTGGGTGCGAAATATTCGGGCATTTTGAACACAGCCCATGAAGAGGCGGGCAGGATACGATTTGCCACGACCGGGCTTGCCCACCAGTAGCATATGTTGCCCAGTGAGGAGTGCCAACTTAAACTGTTCGACTCCCTCATCATAGCCGATAAGATGCTCTTTCAGAGTCTCTAGTGCGTCGGAAAACGAAATATCGCTCATTGCTTCGGTCAACCGCCTCCTCGCTGTGGGGTTTACTTCGCAGAAGTCGGAACTTGTCATAATCAAACTAGGTAGGTACCGTTCGAATTGCTAGCTGACTTTCTTTTCTGCATATAATTGAAATTTCCTGCTTGATTCAAAACCAAATCGAAAACACAATAAAGAAAACAGATAACGGAAGCACTTGGTGCTGGAAATGAAAATAAACGAAAGAATAGGCTAGCATTTGTGTCAATACCGAAGACAAGGGCAGTTATGAAAAAGAGCCCATTTTTAGAATCTCGGACAGAGAGATTACCTCGAAGGAGAAAGGGAGTAAGGATGAAGAACGGCTTGAAAGGGCAAATAGTGGGGCTTGCGGTACTCTTGCTAGTACTTGGGTGTGGGCGCAAAGATACGATGGAACAGAGTAAGGCGATGCTTTCTGGTGTGGTTAAGGGGGATGTGGTACAGGTGCGTACCCTGCTTGATGAGGGAGCCAATATCGAAGCAAAAAATAGTTCGGAGCGGACAGCCCTCATGTTGGCAGCACTCGCAGGGAACAAAGAGATGCTTGATCTTCTTATCTTGAAGGGAGCGAACCTAAAAGCAACCGATGGTTCTGGAATGACTCCTCTGCTTTGGGCTGCTTTTGGAGGGAACCCCCGTGTCGTTGAGCAACTTATTCAGAAAGGGGCGGATGTAAAGGAAAGAGATAAGAATGGACGCTCTGCCTTAGAGTGGGCACGCGAGCACCCTGCGGCTATTGAGGTCTTGAAAAGAGCAGGAGCAAAACAGTAGGTTATCGGGGGAGATAGTTTGAAAGCGAATCGAGATACCGTTCCGCTAAAAGTGTTGCAACGTAGTCATCAATGGGGATATTTGGGGCGCGTAAACTGGCGGGTATCAGTCGTGCTAGCCCTCTAGGTGGGTTGTCGGTATAGTAGCGTTCCCGCGCATCCAGAGTAGTGAAATTCTCATCGATAAGCACGAGTGATAGCGGTACAATTTTCTCTTGGAGTGCCAGTTGGAGAGGGCGAGAACCTGTGCCTTTTCCCATGACAATGGTTTTTATGTCGTGCTTTTGGATTAAATCCTGAACTTCTTGAATCAATGCACCCGTTAGCACGATCTTGCGCTCTAATACTTGTCTCTCAGAATTAATAACCGCAACACCACATTTAGCACTTCCTGGATCAATCCCGATGAGGTTTTGCAAATCGTTCATTACGATTTTGTGGGGGGGCGTGAGAGCCGAAAGGTTAAGCGTAGAGGCTCTGCAGAGGTGAGATCGTCGGAGGCAATGGCAGAGACCACCACTTCTCCACCCATTCGGCGCAACCGGTCTACTAGCTCAATAAGGTCTGCGGGCGCAAGTGCGCCGACTTCAGTATTCCCAGTATTCCTATCTGAGGAGGGAATAGTGCCTGCCAATATCGCGGCGTTACGAACGTCTTCCTGCAAGAACTGTATGAGTGTCGTGACCATCGTGTCCAGTGAACGTACCACAGGGATGACTTTTGAAGCGACGATAGAGCCACGACGGAAAGTGGTGCGAACCGGTTCCATGGTCAAACGCACAAGAACCTGTTCACCTGCGAGGGCGTTTGTTAGCGAAGTTGCGACGAGTTGCTGTTGTCCCTTTGCCCGTTTTACTTCTGCTATGAGTGCCTCCATCATCTCCGCGTCTGGAAGCTGGCGTTCTGCTATGTTGTCGGTTAGGATTTTGATAGTACGATTGTTTGTGCCTTTGATCGCGCCACGCAGTGTGGTCGCCGCCTCGGCATCTGCAAAGAGGGAACTCAGTTCTTTACGAAGATCGCGGATAGAGAGGCTTGTGTCTACGGTTCTCCGTGCAATGAGTTCGCCTGCCTGCATACAGATTCGTTTTGAACGGAGCGCAACATACTGCTGAACTGCGCTGTCTGCTCCGTCGAGGTAGCTGATTAGGCGCTCCCTATCCTTTGTCAGATTAGAAATGTCAGATTCTAACTTGCCAATCTTCTGCCTAGCGCGTATCTCGTCCTCAAGGTTAGCACTATTGAGGTCTTTGCTCACTTGGGTGAGAACCGCATTCTTCTTTTCTAGCTCTTGTTGCTCGGCGACAAGTCGCTCCCCTTGCATCTGTAACCGTGCGTTCTTCTCCATCAAGCCCTGATTGACGACATGGATTTGGTCCGTCTGTTTTTGGATCGCGATTTGTTCACGATGAAGCTCAACGTTCTCTTTGCCAAGTTCATCATTTCGAACCCCATATTTCACGTTTTGCTTGTCCAATTCACCGTTCAGGGTGGCAAGGCGCGTGTTTTGGTGACTAAGGGCTAGGTTTTGGGTGATTAGTTGTACGCGCTGTGCTTCGAGTTTGAGCACGGCGTTTTTGCCCTTTTGTAGGTCTGTTTGGAGGGCTGCAAGATGCGTTTGGCTACTAGTAAGGCTGTTGCGGACGTGGTTGAGTTTGGTGCGGACGGAGGCGTTTTGCTTCTCTGCCGTTATAGCGAGAGTCTGGGCAAGTTGGAGCCGATTTTCGATCTCTTTTTGGCGGTTCTCAAGGTTACGTATTTCACGAATGGCATATTCCCCTTTTAGTACGACCTCTCGAACAGGTTGAACGACAAGAAGAAGGCTGCCTACGCTGAGGGCGACGATGAAAGAGCCTGTGATACTAGTGATGAGAATGGCGGTATGCTTTGGACGCAAGCCAAAGATACGGACGCGCTTCTTCCCTAATCGCCGACCTTGCAGGTCGCCAAAATAGGAGAGAAAGCCTCCTAGAACCACCATCCCAAAAAAGACAAGAACTGTCCACATGATAATTACCTCATCAACGGGATGCGCGAGAGACCAAGATACATGCTGCAACGACGCTCACTAGATCGGTCATAAAACTAGCGAGTATGGGAGGCATGCCTCCACTTTTTCCAATAACAAACATAGATTGGTAGCTAATCCAATAGAGGAAGGCAATGAAGATTGCCACGCCAAACCCAACTGCCTTACCGCCTCCACGCGCCGTACTTTGCCCTAATGCCGCACCGATCATCCCAAAGATAAGGCTCGCAAGAGGGAGCGCAACCTTACCATAAAGGTCTACTTCCATTCCGCGTGTATCGGTTCCTTTGGCGCGTTCTTTCACGATATTGTTCCGTAGCTGCCGAAAACTAAATCGATTTGGGTCGTTACTGGTTACCCGAAGTGTCTCCTCAAAGGTCATCGGAATTTTGGCTTCTTTTGGAAGTGTTTCTAGCTCCTTGAAGTAGGTGGTTACGGTGTCGTCCATGAGCCCTGTTTTGGGATCGGGTGAATAGGCTGTAAAGTACCCATTATAGTATCTCCACTGTAGTCCTTTGTTATCTTTTGGGCGTGCTGTATCACAGTAGATGATGGCATCGATCTGCCCTTTTCGGCGCGGATCGTTCGAGAACTTCGTGATGGTGACACGTTTTAGGGTCTCCGTTTTGGAATCGTAACCGCCATCTATCGAAATGAGTTCATCTATCCCTTTGCCATCCCGTTTTTCGATGGTGTGGACAAGGAATCTATCGGAAGGCAGAAGTTTCTTGATCGAGTTCTGCTTGAGGTCAACGTAGTTGCGTGAGGCAGGTGGAACCACAAAATCGTTCCAGAGAAACGCAACAATGCTGACAACAATCCCCATTACCCATACCATACGGATGGCGCGGGGGAAATTGATACCCGCCGCGTAGATAGCCACGATCTCTTTATCCACAGAGAGTCTGCCAAACGCCAAGAGCGCACCGAGTAGCATCGCCATGGGGAATGTTTGGGTGACAACGCTGGGCAAACTGTAGATCACCATGAGCATGACGGTTGGGAACGGAACTCCCTTAACAAGCAGGTCTGTGGAGGGAAAAAGGTATGCCGCCGCGAAGAGCAAGGTCATGAACATGAAAAGTCCATTGATGAAAGGTGGCACAATATCCTTGAAGACCAGTTTATCGAGCGTCTTCATTCGGCACCTTTATCGTGGTTGCGGTGGGATTCTATATTTGTATAGCCCAGTTTTTCGCCAAAATAGGCGTCTCTTGCCCTTGGGTCATCGAGAAGTGTGTCCGACTTACCCATTACCTTCAATTGTCCATCTGCAATGATATAGACGCGCTCAGTGATGGCTAACATTGCCAAGACATTATGGTCTGTGATCAATATTCCAATATTGTCCCTATCGCGTAGTGTCTTCAGAATACCATCTATGTCTTCAATAGCTTTGGGATCGACCCCCGTGAAGGGTTCATCCAGCAGAATAAATTTTGGGTTGGCGGCAAGTGCGCGGGCTATTTCCACTCTCCTGCGTTCGCCCCCGGAAAGAGTTCTCCCAAAATCGTGGCGTCGGTGCGTAATGTGGAGGTCTTCTAGGAGGCTTTCCACTCGCTCTTTTTTCTCTTTCGTGGACATTTTCTGCATTTGCAGAACGAGCTCTATGTTCTCTTCAACGGTGATGTTGCGAAAGACGGAGGCTTCTTGAGGAAGGTAGCTGATGCCGGCATGGGCACGTTTGTACATGGGGAGGCGTGTGATGTCTTGATTGTCGAGATAGACTTTGCCACTGTTTGGCTTCACAAGTCCCACGATCATATAAAACGTTGTGGTCTTTCCTGCTCCATTGGGACCTAGTAGCCCCACGATCTCACCTTGATTCACTTCGAGGCTAATTTCGTTGACAACACGTCGCCTTCGGTATATTTTGACTAAGTTTTCGGTGTGAATCTTCAACTCTTGTTCTTTCCCTTTGGGAGTGGTGCGTCTGCTTTAGGCTTATCTTCTGGCTCCGCTATTTCTCTCGGAAGCAGTCGGACGAAGGAGGTCTGGTTTGGAGTGGTGATGTCAAATCCGTAGCTTCCGTCAACGAGCACAATGTTGATGTTATCGCCCTGCGCTCCTGTAATCAGCCCTGGCTCCAAAAGTTGGTCTGGAAGCACTAGTTCCGTGCGGAAGGGACCCGCGATGTCCAGCGAGTCCTGCTTGGCGGTATGAGTCAGTGTGACCTTGTAAGCATTCCCAGATATCAACTGAGCCACAGGTTTCTCATTGGGCTTGGTTTTGTCTGGGAGCGGTGTCTGTTGGACGAGGTACTCAACATTTCCGGCGGCAGTCACTTGTGTGATAACGTTATTCTTACCAATCTCCGCGTGCATCGTGCGGGTTCGAAAGCGAGCAATCGATCCCGATGCGTTGTCTACGGTTTCAAACAGCAACCTGTTTCCTGTGAAGTCTGCGGTTTTATCTTCTTCAAAATTGCCAGAGGTAAAGTGTGTAATACGCACGGTTCCAAGTTTGAAGCTCGCTTTTGGCAAAGCGGGTGATGTGGTTTCGGTTGGAGTTTCAGAGGGCTTGGGTTTGGGTTGCTCTTTTTGTTTTGGCGTGAACTGGAAGAGAGCCGTTTGCGGATCGGCTTCGAGTTGGTATCGCGTGGGTGTTATGGTATGCAGGGTCAGCTTCTCGACTCGGATTTTTGCGGGTTCCATTAGAGCATCTGGTGCATTGAGCGTTGCTTGAATGCCCCCTTCAATGACAAGGTTATTTTTTAAGAATGAGTAGGTTCCGTGTTTTGCAGTCCCCAGTAAAACCTCTTCTGTTTTTGTTTCTGGATGGACTAGATGGAGGGTGTAGTGTATTCCACCACGCATTTCTGCCCCGCTAAGGCTCCCGTTCTCTCCCAACATCTCGGTTTTGATATAGGGGGCTGCAAGAGTTGCGGTGAGCTTGCCATCCTGCTCAGAAAACTCGATGGTGGTTCCTTCTCCTTCAAACACACTCTGCTCGGAGGCTTGGAAACTCGCAGTGTGGTATCCGCTTATTGTGATGTGCTTAGGAGACTCTGGCTTCTTTTTGGGATCGGGGTTTTTAGGTGTCTTGGGGCGTGTGATGAGCCGAATCTGGTTTGAGCCTTGTCCACCCACAAGAGAGTATCGGTAGGGAACGGAGTGTATATCCACCGTCAAATGTTCTGCCTGTAGTTTTGCGGGTTCCATCAGATTTTCATCATCTGTTACCGTGGCGACCACATTTCCGCTCAATTTCACTTGTTCGTTGTCCCGTCGAAAAGTGGCTCGTTCAGAGGTTCCCTCTAGTATGCGTTCTTTTCCAGAAGCTAGCTTCTGCATGATCTTAAACCGGACATGCGCGACGAGTTCTGTCGTGGCAAAATAGTCGGATTTGGTACGTTTTGTTGTAATCGTATCCGCGTGAATCTTGAGTGTGGCACGGGAGCGTGGGTAGGGGACGGTGATGATAGTCTCTTTGCCAGTTATGAGCAAGCCGCTCAGATCAAAACTTCCTTTTAGGCGGTCAAACTTCTCTATGGTGACGTTGCCGTAGGTAGTTACGGCTTTCCCTTTAGGTTGAGCCTCTTGCGCGTATGTAGTAGAGAGGCTCAAAATCAGGGTTGATACCGCAAGCAGTCTTGTAGCGTGGAGTAATGGACTTCTCATAGAGTGGCTTCCTGTGGATAAAGAGTGTTTTCAAGAATTCCGGTGGGTGTACTCATTTTGCCCTGCCTATCAACTCATATTCTCCCGTTTTGGTATTCAATAGAATACGCGGTGCCTCAGCTGTTCCCCGTGGTTGATTGGTAAGGGCAAGGCGTTCTACCTTGGCATTACCTTCCGCCACAATGTTATTGTTATCGATATTCCATTCCATATGATCGGCGGTAATCATAATTTTCCGCGTTGGTTCCAAAGAGGTGAGGCTAACCCCCTGGGAACCTGTTACAATGTGAACTTCATTGCTCGCCTCAAGATTTCCGGCACGCAAATTGGCGATATGTACTCCGTCACGAAACAGCTTGGCGCGGACTGTTTTAAGGCGCATCGTTGGCACATTGTCGTCGTAGTACATCTCTCCTTGCTCGGCTTCTGCATCGAGGAGAGGAAGCGCACGCGTCGAATTTTTGGGATCACGCGTGGTCCACCGGATATGCCAACCTTTGCCTCGAATCGTGCCGGGACCTTCGTTGTCTCGCCCCTGTTGTTTTGCGACCTGCTTTGGAGGGGAGCCTTTACACGATATAAGCATTAAGAGGGTGCACGCGCTGAGTAGAAGCCATGGAAAGCGAATCACTTCTTGACTCCCTCACCAACGGGGGTTCCTGTCAAGCTGTTTATGGGGCTACTCACCTGCTTGAATGCATAGAGCAAGACTCCAGCGCCAAGCAGCATCATAAAGAGGATAAAGCCGGCATAGATAAATATGGCACGGCGTCCATTGGAGCCTCGGCGCGACCAGCCACAATGGGGACACGCGCCAACATCGGTGGTAAACTCTTTTCCACACCAAGGGCAGTTCTTTTCGTTATGTACCATTGTTCTGCCTTGTGGTTCAGGGTTGAGTGGCATTGAGTTCAATCGTACTCCGTATTTTGGGAGAGAGCGTTATAGTGCGATTGAGTTGACCACAAGCCGCCGAGATGGCATGCCCTCGTGTCATTCTCTGTGTGGTTGGACGCCCTGCGTTCTCCAACTCTTCACGAAACCGCTGAATACTCTCGCGCTCCGGGCGTCTGTACCCTTCAGGTGTCTCTACATAGTTAAATGGGATCAGGTTTACGTTTCCCGGCAGGCGTCGTTTTTTCAATATACTGGCAAGTGCTCTAGCGTGATCAGGTGTGTCGTTGAGCCCGCCAAGTAGCAGATATTCGAAGGTGAGGTTCCTACCCGTCTTACTGGTATAGATTCGGCACGCCTCCAGAATTTCGTCGAGCTTCCATTTACGGGCAGTAGGAATCAGTGTCTCGCGTAGAGCATCATCTGGTGCATGCAGGGAGAGGGCTAGCGTTACAGGAAGGTCTTCCTCCGCCAGTGCCAAAATGCCAGGCACTACTCCCACTGTTGAGATGGTAAGATGGCGCATTGAGAGTCCAATTTCATCCCGAAATAGGCGCAAGCTGGTGACCACTGCCTCATAGTTCCAGAGCGGTTCCCCCATGCCCATATAGACGGCGTGTGAGATTCGTCGCTCACTGTTTGCCTGTGTGCGAAGCAGTTGCCCTACGATCTCTCCTGCGGTGAGATTCCGAGTCAGACCACCCTTAGCCGTTGCACAAAAGCGGCACCCTGCCGGGCAGCCTATCTGTGAAGAGAGGCAGATGGAGACTCGTTCTGCATAGGGCAGATAGACGCTTTCAATGGTTTGCCCGTCTTCCATTCGGAGGAGATATTTGATGGTCTCATCTTTGGCGATGTCTTCATGTGCGATCTCAGGTAGCCCCACTGTGGCAACTTCGGCAAGGCGCGTCCGTAGTTTTGCGGGAATGTCCGTCATTTGTTCAAAAGAGAGTGCTTTGCGCTGATAGAGCCAAGTCGCGATCTGTCTGCCCCGAAAGGCTGGCTCGCCCATTTCTTGTACAAAAGCCTCTATCTCTTTTGTCGTTTTTCCTACCAAAGGTTGCATCTATTTCTTGTCCGCCTGTAAAAGTTGCAGTGAGCCTACATTATACTTGAAAATCGGTTTCGATTGAGGAGTTTCTCCCTTCGTTAGGGGGTAGATAATTTGAGGAGGGTGATATTCGTTTAACCCTGACGAGCAACAAATGGGGCAAGCACCGCAGAAGAGGGTGGGAATCTCAGGTATAATCTTCTCATAGCAACGATAACTGGCAAGGGGAGTAGTAGGCATGGCTATCCTGGAAGCGGAGATTATCCGTTCTTCTCGTAATATTGATGAAATTGCAGACAAAGTCACTCGTGGAGAACGCCTCACGGTGGAAGATGGGGTGCGCCTCTTTCATCATCCGAATCTGACGGAGTTGGCTAGCCTTGCAAACTATGTGCGTGAAAAACTCCATCCCGATACCAACCACCTCGTCACCTACGTTGTGGGCAGAAATGTCAACTACACCAATGTTTGCTGGGTGCGCTGCAAGTTTTGTGCCTTCTACCGTGTTCCCGGACACGATGAAGGGTATACCCTTTCCCGCGAACAGATATTTGACAAAGTGCAGCAGATGGTTGACTTAGGCGGTATCGAGATTCTCATGCAAGGTGGGCTGAACCCAAAACTCAAAATAGAGTGGTATGAAGAGTTACTTCACGCCATTAAAGAGAGATTTGGAGCCTATGGAGTAATCTTGCACGCTTTCTCTCCTGCCGAACTGATCTACCTCGCCAAGATCAGCAAAGTCTCACAAGCAGAGCTGTTCCGACGCCTCAAGCTGGCAGGGCTTGACAGCGTTCCGGGGGGTGGGGCTGAAATTTTGACGGATCGCGTTCGTGAGACGATCTCTCCCTATAAAGATACGGCAGAAGAGTGGCTAGAGTGTATGCGAGAGGCACACCGTGCCGGGCTTCGCTCTACAGTCACGATGATGTACGGCTCCGTAGACACAATGGAAGATCGCATCGAACATCTTGTCAAATCCCGCGAACTGCAAGACGAAACCGGAGGCTTTACCGCCTTCATTCCATGGTCGTTTCAACCGGATGGAACGGAACTAGAGGGGGAACGTGCCTCTGCTTTCGACTATCTGCGTACCGTCGCCGTCAGCCGGCTAATGCTGGATAATATTCCCCATATGCAAGCCTCATGGGTAACACAGGGTCCCAAGGTCGCGCAGGTCGCCTTGCGCTATGGGCTAAACGATTTTGGTAGCACTATGATGGAGGAGAATGTCGTTTCCTCCGCAGGGTGCGCCTTTACGATGCCCATAGAAGAGATGGAGCGACTGATTCGCGATGCAGGATATGAACCAATGCGCCGTACTACACAGTACCAACTTCTTCCCAAAGGCGTGCCTGAAGGCTCACCCATACTCTCGCAGCAGTGATGCTTAGGAAGAGACCTCATGCAACTCAGTGATATTGTGCTTCAAGGGGAGGTGAACTACCCCGTTAATGTGGCAATAGTTTTTCGAGATCAGTCCCTCACCTATACCGATTTGGCAGACGGGGTGCGTACTTTCGCCAAGACGCTACGGGAATTGGGAATTCAGACAGGCGACAGGGTGGGGATTTTGCTACCAAACTGCCCGCAATCGGTCTGTGCCTACTATGCCGTTGCGCTTATTGGGGCGGTGGTAGTGCCCTCGAACCCCCTGCTTAAGCCCGCAGAACTCGAATATATCTGGGGTGATGCCGAAGTCCGACTCGTCGTTACGATCCCGGCACTCCTGCCCGTTGCCCAAGCCGCACAGCAGAGCTTGCCCAACCTCAAGCACCTGCTTAGCGTCGATCCAGCGCAGAGCGTTAGCACACTCGTTCGAGAAAACCTTGCACCAAATGCGGAGGTTGCTTCTTTTGAGTCTGTGGAGGCGCGTGTTGATCCCCAGTCCTGTGCCGTCATTATCTATACTTCGGGAACAACTGGACGCCCGAAAGGGGCAATGCTCTCGCATTTCAACCTTTGTCGGAATGTCCAGATGGTGCAGGAGTTTTTGCAGTTTCAAGCGTCGGATCGCTTCCTGACAGTCATACCGCTCTTTCACTCTTTCGCCATGACCGTTTGTCAGAATGTTGCTCTCTCTAAAGGGTGTGCAACCGTCCTCCTAGAGCAGTTCTTGCCCGCGAAAGCCCTCGACATTCTCATTGATAATAGGGTGACTATTCTGCCAGGAGTTCCTGCCCTCTTTTTTGCCCTGTTGCAGATAGTCAGTCAAACAGACCGCAAACTGCCAGACCTCAGGCTCATTGTCTCTGGAGGTGCACCACTCCCCGCAACGACCTTTCATGCACTGGAAAAGGTGTTTGGGATTCCTGTGCTAGAAGGTGATGGACCCACTGAGTGTAGCCCTGTCACCTCGGTAAATCCCGTGGAGGGCGTGCGAAAAGTGGGAAGCGTGGGGATACCGCTCCCTGGGGTTGAGATCGCTATTTTCGATGAGAATGATCAGCCCGTTGCCACCGATGGAATAGGGGAGATCGTGGTGCGCGGCGATAATGTGATGCTTGGCTACCTGAATCAGCCGGAGGAGACCGCTGAAGCGATGAAGGGGGGCTGGTATCATACTGGTGACATGGGAATAATCGACTCGGACGGCTATGTTTATATTGTAGATCGCAAGAAAGATATGATCATCACGGCTGGATTAAACGTCTATCCCCGTGAGATTGAGGAGGTTCTTTTTTCGCATAGTGCCGTTGGGGAAGCTGCTGTCATTGGTCTTGCCGATGCAATGCGAGGGGAAGAGGTTGTTGCCATTGTGGTTCTGAAGCCGGGTGCTACCGCCACGGAGCGCGAGCTGGTTGTCCATTGTCGAGAGAAACTTGCGAACTACAAGAGTCCGCGCAAGGTTTTGTTTCGTGAGATGCTTCCAAAGGGTGGAACAGGGAAAGTGGTGAAACGACTCCTCAAGAAAGAGTTGGAGTTGGAAGGCATTTCCTAAGCCTAATCGCTCAATGTCGCTCGAAGAAGGCGATTATCTCCTCCGCCAATGAGCGTTCGGAAGTCCCAAGATGTTGTGGCCAGACATGCTTTCCACCGGGGATAGTGTAGAGCAAATACTCTGAGGAGCCTTTGTCTGTCCACCATCGATCGAGGATTACCCCTTTATCTTTCCGCTGTTCCTGCTTCTGTAGGTTCAGGGTGTCTACCCACCATTTCGCAACGGCATCCGTGCCGAGGTACGCGCCCCAGCCATCCCGGTTTGCCATGTCTCCCTGCCAGAGAGTCACTTCGTCCGCAGTGCCATGAATCTCCATTATCGCTACCCGATTCTGCTGTGTCAGATGTTTGTCCCAGACCGCCATCATCGTCCCCGCTACTGGCGCGATAGCCCTCACAAATGGCTTTTTCTGCCGCGCAAGGTAGTAGCTGAAGTCTGCCCCATTTGACATACCTGTACAGTACACTCGCTTCGGATCGAGATGAAACTGGCGAATGAGTTTCTCAACCACTTGTCGGGCATATTTGACATCGTCTATATTCGGTTCTTGGAACGCGTATTCTACCTGGTGGTTGCGCTTGCCATCCTTGTCTTTAGTTCCTTCCAAGTAGGCAAAGACGAAGTTATGCTCATTCATGTGCTTCTGAAAACCGGAGTACTCACGGATCGAATCGGCGCTGTCCCCAAAGCCATGACAGACCAATATTAAACCTGCACCGGGCTTCCTATGCTGAGGTGCGTCCAGCAGATAAATCCTCTTTCGTCCGTCTACGGAAATGGACTGCACCCGTTTAAATGAAGGCACTGGCTGTTGTTTCACTGTACCGTGATCTTGCTGGGTATCTGCCTCACTGTCTGCATCTTTCGCATGACAGCAGAGGCTCAAGATTATGAGGAGAGCAAAGATGAGTTCTGTTCTCATGGATGTTGACGCTTATACTCTTTCGTATAGATTTTGCGTTCGAAGCCATACTATTCTCTTAGGGTCTGTAAATGTATAACCTCCTAAACACGGAGGTTATACCACCGACAAAATCGGGAACTTAAAATTTACGGACCCTTAACGTTGCTTATGTAACTGCTCCCTATATCGAAATAGGTGAGTCTTCGTATCTGGTAGACGATACTCTATAGCACGCTTTAGAGCATCGTCTATTTCATCTTTGGTAACTTGATGAGAGCGCAACAACTTATGCAGCAACTGCTTTCCAGGAGGGATATCTATTGGTTTTTGCCAAGCACGTTCATCATAAATCTGCTCCAAATAAACAAGCATCACTGCTTCAGAAATACCAATTTTCAGACCTGCTCTGATCAATATCATCGCATAGAACTCATGGTAGTCCCAAAATGTGGCATGGAATGCCCATTGTAATTGCTTTTGATTATTGCCAGCTCCCCAATGAAGAAGTTCCTCGATATTCTCCGGCTCACCAAGCCAAGCAGCATTGCTTAAAGCACAGATGTTATCTTCACTTTCAGCAAAGACGTTCGCTCCATTTTCCAATAGCAACCTTAGCGTAGTATAATGACGAACTTGAGAGGCGCGGATTAAGGGTGTGTAGCCTTGTGTATCTCTAGAATCCACGTTGGCACCATAGGCGAGTAGTAACGTCATTATGTTTTGAATAGTTTTTTCGCGCACTGGATTCATAATGATAGCGGGAGATGTCTCTGCCAAAATATGCAAGGCTGTTACCCCCTCATCCCCCATTTGCAAATTCGGGTCTGCCCCGCCCCTTAATAACTCCTCAATAGAGTGATGTTGATTTAATCCTACTGCATACATACTTTAGTTTCCGGTAAATCCGAGTGCATTTTGGTCTTGAATTTGCTCTGAGTTCCGCTTCCGCCTTCGGTGGGCGGTGACTCCGGTGGTAAGATGGGCGGTGACGCTGTTCTTTTTTCGGATTTGCCCTAGCGGTTCGGGCAAGTTT
>CAMCUQ010000060.1 GCA_945878775.1 Chthonomonas calidirosea | reverse complement strand
GTGTGAACAGCGGGATTATACGGTAGACTAGAGAGGACATCAGGTACTCCGGGAAGAGGATTTGTTTGGCGACTTAACTCTACCTCAGAAGTTGCCTGATGTCGTAACACACTTTTTGTCTACATACTTTTACCGGAAACTAAAGTAGAAGTGTAGATTTTACTCTGTTGGATATACGTTCTTCCCAGTGGAAGAGTGCTTTTGAAAGGGGGTGAGACAATGCAACAAGCGGTTAATCCCAAAGTAATGGGGCTTATCTTAGCTATTGTCATTATCGTTGCTGGCGTGTTTCTTTTTAAGAGTGCTTCTTCAAAGCCAGACTATCCAGGCGTAAATGTGGGACCCGGTGGTGGACCCGGCATGACCGAGGCGGATGGAAAGAGGATGAAGGAACAGATGGGTGGGAAGAAGTAACCTCTGTTTGTTGGTTGTATCTACTCGTTAGTCAAAGGAGATAATCATGCGGAAGCGTGGATTTACACTGATCGAACTACTCGTTGTCATCGCAATTATCGCGATTCTTGCTGCGATCTTGTTCCCTGTATTCGCCCAAGCTCGCGAAATGGCACGAAAGACCTCTTGTCTTTCTAACCTTAAGCAGACAGGCTTGTCACTGCTTATGTATGCACAAGATTACGATGAGCAGTTTGTACCGTGGGCAGACCCCACATACCAAAACGGCATCCTTCCTGCTGGTCAAACATTCGCACAAGCGTGGGATATTTTGATTCAGCCCTACACAAAGAACGGACTCATCACCGGATGTCCTAGCGACGTCACCCCAGGAACCAACGTGTTCCCCAAGGGCGGTGGTAATGCAATTCGTTCCTACTCCATGCCCGGTAACATCGGTGGTGGCTGGTGTCCTAACACCCCTGCTCGCCGAATGGCTGCTGTTCCCAGACCCGCCCAGACCCTCTACCTGACCGAGCGATCCGCTTGCCAGGCACAGGCTGCAAGCTGGGGCGACGATCCTCGTCCTAACTGGAACTGGTGTGCGGTAAACGACCTTGAGAGCGAGATGGCGTGGCGCCACAGCCGACAGTCCAACTTCCTTTATGTGGATGGGCATGCGAAGAGTGCTCCGTACACTGCTGGAACCATGGCAGGTACCAACGACAACGCCAGCCTTCCCAGCATCTACAAGTTCGCCGGTTATGAGTGGAACCATGGTCAGGGAAGCCTCTGGGGCGGATTCAACAAAGTCCCCGGAAGCACCGATACCCTTCAGACATATGAGCAGCATACCTGCGGAAACAAAGTTCCTACCGAGGAAGTTGTACCTGACTAGTCGCTATCAAAACGAAATTACCGTCTCCATGTTCACATAGATGCGGTGGTTACGGATTAAAGCCTCGAAGCCGATTATCGGCTTCGAGGCTTTTTACTTGCTTCCACTCTGCGGCATAAGAGCTTCTTTAAAGATTGGTCAGGCAAAGCGGTTACAACCAACGCTCTTCTTTAGCGAGGGATGTGTTATGGATTACTGTTAAGAGCCTCTAGGGTTTTTCGGCATACGACTGCCGCCACGCGCTTGCCATAGCCTCCATTCTCCACAACGCAGGCAAACGCGTATTTGGGGATAGTCTCGGTGCTTTCACAGGGCGCAAAACCGATAAACCAAGAGTGAGGTTCACCGTCTGCGCGTCCATTCTGTGCCGTTCCGGTCTTGCCTGCAACCTCAAGCCCCAGATCATTGAAGACGCCACGCGCGGTTCCACGTTCCACCACACTCCGCATATACTCCCGAATTTTGCGGGCGTGTGCTACCGAGGTCGCTTCCGAAAGCAAATGAGGCTCCAACCCAGTTGCATTGAGGACATCTGTATTATGGGGAGCTTTGATTGCCATAACATAGCGGGGCTCCATCATTTTACCCTCGTTCGCGACAGTTGCTGAGAGTCGTGCCATCTCCAAAGGAGTCACCAACATTCGCCCTTGACCGTATCCCAAATCGGGTAGGTCTTGAGAAAATGCCGTAACCGAAGGTGTATAACGGAAATGAAGGCGTGAATGCACTATTTCGCGGAAACGTTCTGCTCCGATCTCTGTGGAGAGGTGTGCAAAATAGATGTTTGAGGAGACGGTAAAGGCTGCGGGGAGATTCAGGGAACCAAAACGCGGGTCTCCCTTGTCGTCACGCGTGTTTCGGCGTACATAAGAAAGCCCTTGTGCACGCCACTTGATCATGGGGTCTATCTGATTACAAAGCACACGAAACTGCATAGGATCGATACCAGAACTGAGAGCCGCCATCGTCGTCGCCACTTTGAAGGTTGAGCCAGGAGGATAAAGCCCGGAAACTGCCCTGTTGAGTAGCCGCGATTCCTGTTTTGCATCTTCACCCTCAGAGTAGGTACGAATCTGCTCTTGTGTCAGCCCATTTGGATCAAAAGAGGGGAGGGATATGAGCGCAAGTACGTCCCCTGTCGCCGGTTCTACCATCACAAAAGAGGCGTTGGTTTTTGATTTGCCTGTCTTTTTGTCTTTTAGGCGGTGTGTCGTCTCTTCTAAGAGGGAAGCCACGCGTTTTTGGAAATCTGCATCAATGGTGAGTGTTAGATTTTTGCCTTCGCGGGTGCGGAAACCGGGTAGACTTCTGCTCCTGTAGTCCTGCAAAAGTTCGGCGTAGTTGGTAAAGCCGCGCAGTTCGTTTTCGTACCCTTTTTCTAATCCGGCAGAGCCGCCTCCTGTTCCCTCCGTGTAACCCACAAGATGCGCGGTTGCTGAGCCATAGGGGTAGTAACGTGCCTTGAGGCGGATGAGCCGGTCTCCGTTCTCTTCGTTGGTGTTGTTCTTTTTTATCTCTTCGGGGCGTGAGGTTGCCAACACCTTACCGTTTCGGTCATAGATACTTCCCCGCGTAATTCCTCGCTCTATTGCCAAAAGGCGCGGGTTTACGTGGGCACGAACCTCTCCATCGGCGTCTGGGGTTCGAATGCTAAGGGTTGCGTAGTAGGTTGCTCGAACGAGTTGTAAGGTTCCCAGTCGCACTACTCCCACGATCCCTAGGACAGCCACAGCGAAGCTAAACATGAAGCGGTTTGCACTACGGGTTACCACATCAGGGGCAAGCGATTCGGAGGGGCTACCGCCTGCGCTAATCCCGCGTAGCACTCCCAAAATAAAGAAATGCGCAACCAAAGCACTGTTTCCATAGGAGAGGAAGGGCAGCGAGATGCCAGACAGTGGGAGTAGCCCCACCACGCCTCCAATAATCACGAGTGTTTGTAGCCCTAAGAGTAGTGTGAGACCCATTGCAAGTGCGCGGTCGAAGGCGGTTGATGCATGAAGTGCGATTCGGGTTCCTCGCCAGACGAGCAAGACATACAAGCAGAGCAAAAAGAGGGTGCCTATCCAGCCCGTCTCCTCTGCCCAGCTTGCAAATGCTAGATCAGAGCCAGAACGCGGAATACTCGAAGGCATTCCTAATCCCAAGCCGCTCCCCTCTAAACCTCCGGTCGCCATTCCCCAAATGCCCTGCGCCAACTGCATTCCATTCGGGTGTGAATTCATGAAGGGATGAAGCCACATATCTACCCGCGTCCCAAAGACTCCAAGGTGAAACGTATAAGATAAAAAACCTCCTAGGAGGAGTAAGGCTGCTCCCAACCAGAGAAAACTGCTTCGTGCCGTTAGGACATACAACATTGTCATGAACGTGGCAAACAACACGAGTCCGGGACCCATGTCTTTGACGATAAGGAAGAGTAGCAACGCAAACCCATACATGACCATTACGGGACCCAGGTCTTCTTTTCTGGGGAGTTGTAGAGTGATCGCTTTACGTGAGGCATCACCAGACCGCCAGCGTGAAGAGACGTCTGCAATGCTATCGGCGCGTTCTGAGAGGTACGAGGCTAAGAAGAAGATCAGCAGTATCTTTATGATCTCAACGGGTTGAAAGTGGAAAAGCGTCAGGCGCACCCCTTGGGGACCAGTTCCAAATATAAAAAGCCCAGACATCAATACAATTGCGGCAAGCCCCCATAGATACTGATAGCGCCTCAAGCGGTTCCGCGCTTCACGCCTCAAACGCGACGCTACGAAAAAGACGATCAGAGATAGAACAATGCCCTGGGTATGATTCTCAAATGCTGCAGAATCTCGCAGAGGGTCTTTGATACTGTAGAGCATCACGACGCCCATGCCCGCGAGCAGAACTCCGAATACGAGCAAGTAGGGATCCCCGCCAAGCTTTCGACGAAAGAGGGGAGGGCAGAGCAAAAGGAGTATGACGAGGAGAATTCCAGCGCGGGCAAAGTGGGCATTATTCGTGTCGGCATCTCGCACAAGGCATTCGTTAACGAGAGGGCGGACTTTGGCTCCGTCTAATACCGTCACGGCAGAGAAGAGCGATTTACTTTGTGCATAGTGTGCCTCTGGGGTATCTGCGGAGAGAACGGGGATATTTCGATTGGTTTGGAATGCGAAAATCCGCTCCCCGAGGGCAAGTGGTATTCCGAGTACTTTGGCGTAGACCTCGGAGGTCGCTCCTTCCAAAGGCTTACCTGTATCTGCCCAAGCTTTTGACACGCGTTCTGCTTCTAGTTTTGAGAAGAGGCGTATCTCCGTCAATTGATCGGTATATTGAAACTGCCCTTGCCCTTCTCTCCATTCGGTGATGCGTGATGCAAGGGGTTTCTCTATGTCAAACTGTTTTGCAAATTGCTCTGTTTTCGCTTCATTGAGTAGGAGGGCGTGTTTGGGGTTAGGAACCACTTTCGCCAACTGAACCAGGATAAGCATAACGATGAGGAGAGTGACAGCAAGCAATGTGATCTGTGCTTCGGTGCGGACGGCATTTGTAGGTTGGCTCAAGCGGGTGACGCTCCTCGGTTAGAGACTTGAAAAACGACAAAAAAGGACGGCTCACACTGGGGAACCGTCCTCGTAAGGTCGAATCGGGTCTATGGAATAGAGCCTAGGGTCCCCAGCGATTGGTCGTCACTGCGACAACCAAGGAGATTACGAAAAAGGCAACTCCCAGGTTTCGGGTGAGTTCGCCCAGTTTCTCGTCTTTGCCTGCCAGCCCTTTGAAAGAGGAGGAGACCGTTGTGCCAATCTGTCCAGTCAGACCTTCATTCTTGCTCTCTTGGATGCTGATAATGAAAATCAAGCCCACTGCAAGCAGTATCTGAACAATACAGAGTAGATAGTAGATATACTTCATGTCCTACACAATTCTCCTATTTTTTGCTTTGTGCTTCTTTTTCGATTTCTGCGCGAAGTTCTGCCTTCACGCGCTCACGCTGAAGCTCGTCGTCATCGTCGTTCATGCCTTTTTTGAGCTCTTTCACGCCTTGCCCAAGCCCTCGCATCATTTCGGGAATCTTGGCTCCGCCAAAAAGTATCAAAACGAGTACAAGAACTATCCAGGGCGCAGGGCTATTCCAGAAAGCCAGTTGCATCATCTCTTGCTATCTCCTTCTCCATCTGGACGATGGAAATGTATCCTATTTCTCGCGAGAAACCGTTCCACTGGGAGCCGCCGAGGCATTCCCATTCTTGCTGGGCTGAACACTATTTGAGGTGGGCTGTGGGGCATACGGGTCATCGACAAAAGCCGACGCCGCGAAGTCTCCGTGTTCTGGATTGCTACTTGGAAGGGTTGCTTTCCAGTCCTTGGCTTCCTCTCCGCTCTCCCCATAACTAGGGTAACCATTGTACGAATCGCTACTGGTATAATCTGGCGTGTAGTCGTTCTTATAATCGCTATATTGGCTGGAATTATTACGGGAATTGTTGGAGTGATCGTCAAAGTTGATCGTGTCCATGAACTCCTGCTTTGCCTTCATCAGCTCACGCAGGGCTTTCCCTACCTGTTTTCCCATCTCTGGTAACTTATCGGGACCAAAGATGACGAGTAGAATAGCCAATACGACAACCATCTGTACGGGACCCAAAAATGCCAACATTGGTTCAAAGCCCTTTATGAATTACCACTTGCTCTGCGTGTGCATATATAGATTCTTTGGTGCAGAACCCCGCGCCAATCACGGCAGCATTTGCGGCTCCTGCACCCACTGCGAGGCGAAGGCTTTGCTCCGCGTCCTCGGTGAGATCGCCATGCAACCACTGATACAGAAACGCGGCAAGAAACGAATCACCGGATGCCACAGCACTAGCAAATTTAATCTTGGGAGGAGTCGCTTCCCAAAACCCATGTGCGGTTTTGAGATAGGCTCCTTCCGCGCCACGCGTTACGGCAACGATTGCTATCCCTGAGCTATGGAGTGCCTCCATTGCGTGTCGTATATCCGCATCATCGCGAATGGGGCGGTCTAGGATTGCCTCCAGTTCAATGCTATTTGGCTTTATCATCCATGGAATCGCCTGCACGCCCACGCGTACTGCAGAACCGCTACTGTCTAGTACGACGGGCACACCGCACTTGTTCGCGATCTCTATCAGACCCGGATAAAATGTATCAGGCACTCCGGGGGGTAAACTCCCATTTAGTATGACACATTGGAACGTCTGTTGAGACAGCAATTTTTCGATTTTACGTTGTAACACTAAGAGATTATGCCCCGATATTTCGGGACCACGTTCATTGATCTCTGTTTGTGTACCACAGATGGGGTCTACGATAGCGATACAGAATCGTGTGTCACCCCGCACCGTTACAAAATCGTCTGCTATGGCTTCCTGCCTCAATGCTTTTCGAACGATTCGACCGGGCATTCCACCTAAGAAGCCTGTGGCAAGCGCACTGCCTCCTAGGGTCTGAAAGACCCGTGCTACATTGATGCCTTTGCCTCCCGCTCCGGTGAATCCCTGTGATGGGCGATGCACTTTGTTGAGTGCAAATTCCTCAATCCGCAAGGTCTTGTCTAGGTTCGCATTGGGAGTGACGGTGAGGATCAAAACGGGCAATATCTCCGTGGTTTGGGAAGCAGAACGGGTAGCTTCAAAACGAAAAACCTATTTGACAGTGCAAAGGCGGTATGGTATACTACACCCACTGTGAACCATCTTATTGAGCGGATATAATCTGTGTTAGAGTGTATTGTACCACACGCAGAGGTCTATCGGCAAGGGGTTGCGCGTTCACTCTATTGTTGTGCCCAGATGGTGAAATGGTAAACACGCTAGATTCAGGTTCTAGTGCCAGCAATGGCTTGGAGGTTCAAGTCCTCTTCTGGGCAGTTTCTTTGGGCGGTTGGCTCAGTGGTAGAGCGCCTCGTTCACACCGAGGAGGTCACTGGTTCAAATCCAGTACTGCCCACTCTCTCTCTTTGTCTCGCTTTCATACCCGCTTATTCCCCTCTCTGCGTCTTGATTCCCTTTGTCGTTTGTGATACAATACTCCTCACTATCAATCATCACTTTAGTTGATAACTTTGCACGATCTGAGATGTATATTTATGCCCACCTGCATTGGTGTCGCTTTCAAACGCGTTGCACGTTCCTACTGGTACGATCCCAACGGCATTGACCTGCTCGAGGAAGAACGGGTTGTGGTAGAAACGGCGCGAGGTCCTGAGCTAGGAACCGTCAAAATAGGAGCCACAATTGTGCCGGAGGAGGAAATAACCTCGCCACTCAAAAAGGTGCTTCGTGTCGCAGAGGACTCCGATTTTTCTAAAGAGTATGAGAACCGAGACCTGGGTAGAATCGCGCTCACCACGTGCAAAGAGAAGGTGAGAAAACTCAAACTCCCCATGAAGCTGCTTCAGGCGGAATATACCTTTGACTCCTCGCAGGTCACCGTCTATTTCGCGTCCGAGAGTCGTGTCGATTTTCGAGACCTTGTTCGTGAAGTCTCCAGTGTATTGCAGTGCAAAGTGATGTTCTTTCAAGTGGGTGCACGTGATCAAGCCAAGATGATCGGCGGGATTGGACCCTGCGGTTTGACTCTCTGTTGCGCGTCTTTCCTCACCGAGTTTGCCCCTGTCTCTATGAAGATGGCGAAAGACCAAAGCCTCTTTCTAAACCCGGTTAAGTTCTCTGGGGTTTGTGGCAAACTGATGTGTTGTCTGCGCTATGAACACGATACCTATATGGATGCCAAGCAGAGGCTACCGATGATTGGTGAGCTTGTGATGTCCCCTAAAGGGCAGGGTAAGGTGATCGACTTGAACCTGCTTAAAGAGACTGCGCTCGTTCAGCTGATCGAGAGTGATACAGAACTAGAATTTCCTGCTGCCGAACTCAAGATTGAGAAAACCAGTAAATGCTCGGACTGTCGGGGATGCGAAGTGACTCGCCTCCGTGAAGAGGCTTCCGAGGCGGTTGTTACCGATGATACGGAGGATGAATAATGCCCATCTATGAATTTCATTGCAAAGGGTGTGAGCGCGATTTCAAGACTTTGCGTCGTGCCGAAAAGCTAAACGAGACGAACTGCCCGACGTGTGGTTCTGAGCATTTGATGCGATTGCTCTCTGTCACGGCACAAGCCGCGCCTGCAACGGAAGCGTCGCCGGGGTGTGGTATGCCGGCGTGTGCCTCTGGCGGGTGCATGAGCAACGCTTCTTTTTGTGGACGCCAATGATCCGCGATTCAAAGCAAAGCTACTATATCACGACACCTATTTATTATGTGAACGGTCTACCGCACGTAGGTTCTGCGCTAACGACTCTCTCTTGTGATGTTTTGGCGCGATACCAGAAGATGAAGGGCAAGCACGTCGTTTTTCTCACGGGGACAGACGAGAACGCCACTAAAGTTCAGCAAGCGGCAGAGAAGGTGGGGGTTCCCACTATGGAGTTTGTCGATGGGCTAGCGACCGCCTTCCAAGAGTGTTGGACAGACCTACATATCGAGCATACAGACTTCATACGCACTACCGAACAACGTCATGTGCAAGCGGTTCAAGAGTTTTTTCGACTGCTGGTAGAGAGTGGTTACGTCTACAAAGATACCTATGAAGGCTGGTACAGTGTTAGCGATGAGACTTTCTTTCGAGACAGCGAAGTCAAGGATGGTATCGCTGTAGAGAGTGGTAAGCCTGTTGTTCGTGTGCAGGAAGAGAACTACTTTTTCAAGCTTTCTGCCTTCACACAACCTTTACTGGATCACATAGAGGCAAACCCAAGCTGGCTATTGCCCGAATTCCGCAAGAATGAGGTTGTCTCCTTTCTGAAAGAGGGCTTGCGGGATATGTGTATTACCCGCACAAATAAAGGCTGGGGCATACCTGTTCCGGGCGACGAATCGAAGGTGATCTATGTCTGGTTCGATGCCGTGATCAACTATCTTGCGGCGACGGGATGGCATGAGAACCCAAATTGGGCAGAGGCTTGGCCCCCCGATGTCCATTTTATGGGAAAAGAGATATTCGTTCGCTTCCATGCAACACTGTGGCCCGCGATGCTCATGGCGTTGGGGCTTCCGTTGCCAAAACAGGTTTATGGGCATGGCTGGTGGACAATTGGGGGGCAAAAAGGGGGAAAGACCGGTGCGAGCTTGCCACACCCAACCCGGCTTGCGAAGTTTATTGCAGAGCGTTCTGGTGCAGAGGCTCCGCTAGCGGTAGATGCGTTGCGCTATCTGCTTTGCCGTGAGATGAACTTTGGTCCCGATACCGAGTTTACGGTTGAGAACCTTTTGCGCCGTTTTAATACCGATCTTGCCAATGATATGGGCAACCTACTGAACCGCACTATCAATATGATGGTGAAGTTTTATGAAGGGATTGTCCCCGAAGTCACAACCCCCGACGCGGATATTGTGGCACTTGCAGGGGAGGTGCGTGCGGGGTATGAGCAGGCGTTGAGCGTGTTTCGTCTGAACGAGGCATTAGAGGTTGCATGGCGTCTTGTTGCGCGTATGAATAAGTATATCGATGAGAAGGCACCTTGGGCACTCTCCAAGGCGGCAAAAGCCGGAGATGCTGCCAGCGCAGAGGCACTCGCTCAGGTATTGACTGCATGCTTGGAAGTATCACGCATTGTCGCGGTGTTAGTTGCGCCCTATATGCCTGTCGCCTCCAAAGCCATCCTCGCACAACTGGGGTACGCTCATTCGGATACCGCACCTTTGTGGGAGGAGACCGCTTGGAAGGGGTTGCCAGCGGGAACCAAAGTGGGACCCCCTCAACCGCTCTTTCCACGTATTCAAGAACTGACTGTTGCTGATGATATTCTCTTCGCGCTTGGGAGTGCAAACCCAGAGCCGACAGAGAAGAAGGAGAACGTATCTAAAGTGAGTGATGCTACAACGCCGATTGGAACTCCCGTTCCACCTTCGCCCCCAGTAGACCCCACAGCGGACTATATTGGTATTGAGGATTTCGCGAAAGTGAAACTGGTGGTCGCGGAGATTCTTGCCGCAGAGCCGGTACCAAATACCACGAAGTTGCTTCGCCTAACGGTTCAGGCGAGTGAGGATGATACGCGAACGATTCTTTCTGGGATTGCAGAGTACTATACACCAGAGGAGCTTGTTGGGCGCCAGATCGTTCTGCTTGCAAATCTCCAACCGCGAAAAATGCGCGGAATTGAGTCTCAGGGCATGCTTCTTGCCGCCGATGTGGAGGGTAAGGCGATACTGCTTCAGCCCGATAAATCGGTTCCTATTGGCTCCCGCGTGCGCTAATCACGGCAAACGCGTTATGTGCAAATTGTGAGTTCGTGTCTTGAGGAGATAATTACCATGACAGACCTACTAGCCGCTTGGATCGATATGGCGACTGCAAACAAAGTTCTTGCCGAGGCGATGGCTCTCGGAGGGGACTTTGCAGAGATTTATGCAGAGCGTATCGAGAGTATCCGTATTCCTATGGAAGAGAACAAAATTCAGAGTGCGGAGATACGGCAATCGCTTGGGGCAGGGATTCGGGTTCTCCAAGGCGAGAAACAGGGGTATGCCTACACCGATGATCTCTCACTGCCCAAGCTTCTTGAGGCGGCGCGGGTCTCAGCGCATATCGCGCATGGTGAGAAAACGGTTGCACCTGTCTCGGTTTCTCGTTCACAAGCTCCCAATTTTTATCCCGTGCGTATTCCCACTTCGGACGTAGCCATTCGGGACAAAGTGGGCTTGGTGCGTCGTGCGAACGCCGCCGCCCATGAATACGATGATCGAGTTCGGCAGGTAGGAGTCGCTTTTCAAGAGTCCCACAAGGAGATTCTTATTGCGAACACGGACGGAACGTATGTTACTGATGAACAGCCCATGTTGCGCTTTCATGTCTCGGTAATGGCTACGGATGGGAGTGATGCGCAGACAGGCTTCTATGGGGGTGGTGGGCGAACGGGTATGGAGTGGTTCGAGGGGAATAGCCCCGAATGTATCGCTTGCGAAGCCGCCCGTCAGGCTCTAGTACAGATCGGTGCTGCGGAAGCTCCTGCCGGTTCCATGCCCGTCGTCATCGATAATGCGTGGGGCGGGGTATGGCTCCATGAGGCGGTAGGGCATGGCTTAGAAGGTGACTTTAACCGCAAGAAAACCTCTATCTATACCGATAGAGTGGGGGAGAGAGTCGCCAGTGATCTCTGTACGGTGATCGATGATGCGACGATAGGCAATGGACGCGGTTCTATCAACATCGATGACGAAGGAACGGTGGGACAAAAGAAAGTTCTCATTGAGAACGGACGCCTGACGGGGTATATGCAAGACCGCCTGAACGCTCAACTGATGAAGTCGGCACGCACGGGCAGTGGACGCCGTCAGAGCTATCAGCATATCCCAATGCCGCGTATGACCAACACGTTTTTGGCAGAGGGGAGTCATTCGCCCGACGAAATCATCGGTTCGGTGCAGTATGGTTTCTATGCCAAGTACTTTAGTGGCGGACAGGTGGATATTTCAAATGGCAACTATGTTTTTAACGTTACCGAAGGCTATCTTATCGAAAATGGGAAGATAGGGAAGCCTGTTAAGGGCGCGACACTGATCGGAAATGGACCCAACGACCTCACCCGCGTTGCGATGGTTGGCAACAATATGAAACTCGACCCCGGGATTGGGATGTGTGGGAAAGATGGACAGTCCGTTCCGGTTGGAGTGGGTATGCCCATGATTCTGATCAATGAGATGACGGTGGGTGGCACTGCACTTTAACGAAGACTTGTGGCTTCCTTTGCGCACCATTATTAGGAGAACTCGAACATGCTTACCAAAGAGGGTTGTCAAGCACGTATTGCACGGTTGTGGGAGAGAGTCAAAGAACCACTCGACTGGATTATACTGCATGAGCCTCAACATTTAATCTACTTCGCCAGTTTCTTCGCCAATCCGTTCAGTTATAGTACGCAAAATTGTGGGGCAGTTCTGATATTGGGTGCGGATGGATCGTCTCATCTTGTGGTGGATAATCTTCAATCGGGCTTCTTGGAGCAGGCACACTGTGACAGTTACGATACTCCCCTTTGGTATCGTGGGCGCGAGACGGCTCCGTTTCGGACAGAGGTTCTCGTCCGGGCAGCACTTGATGCGCTCGCCACCCGCAAAGGAGACCGTATTGGTTACGAACCTGCCACTCCAACGGGGATACTGGAAGGGTTACGCTCATCCCGTCCAAACGTACATTTCGAAGACGTGAGCGCTCACATTCACCAGATGAAACGGCGCAAAGACCCGGACGAGTTAGCACTCATTCGTCGTTCTATTGCGGCAGCTGAGGCGGGCTTTCGTGCTGGAATAGAAGAGACGCGTCCAGGAATGTCCGAATTGGATATGTATGCACGGATATGTAGGGCAGTCAATGAAGAGGCGCAGGAGAGGGTCGTTGTATATGGTGATTTTGCCACTGGCGAGCGTGTATTCGGTGGAGGTGGTGTGCCAACTGCGCGAGTTATTCAACCCAATGATCTGATTCTGTTGGACTTTTCCGCCGTCATCTTTGGCTATCGTGGCGATTTCGCAAATACGTTTGTGGTGGATGGAGGTAGCATCTCACCAAAACAACGTGACTTGGCAGAGATCGCCATTGCGGGACTCCATGAGGGCGAAAAAAGTTTGAAAGCGGGTATCGATTGCAAACAGATCGATGCTAATGTCCGTAATCTGTTTCGAGGCTTTGGTGTGGAACAACTCTTTCCACATCATCTTGGGCATGGTGTGGGGCTTGGGCATCCCGATCCGCCCTACATTGTTCCTGAGAGTTCGGATACTCTCGTGGCAGGTGATGTGGTGACTCTGGAACCGGGTCTCTATATTCCCGGAGAGGCAGGAATGCGCTTTGAGCGCAACTACCTTATCACAGACATAGGATTCACGCAACTCACATTTCACCATATTGGGCTAGAGCCTCCACGCTGAGGACCCTTTAAGAGAGAGAGCATTCGCATGGGTGATGAACCTAATTTGGAGACAGTGGCGCAAGAGAGTGATGTAATTTTGACCCCGATAGTCAAACGCATACCGTTTCCATCTGGTGAAATGTTCACCCTCCGGCAGGCAATGATACGAATGATTCCTGTCATGCTCTTGTTTGAGGTCGTTGCTCTACTCTTTCACTTTCGTGCCCTATCGTCGCTGACATTGCCTCATATTATCGAGCCAGAAGGCACGTTTCAGTTTCAAGAGGTTGTGGATGGATTTCCTGTGCCAAACCTTTTGGCATGGAATCTTTTGCTTGTTCACTGGATGATGTGGTTTGATAGACTGACTGGTTATCCCCTTTGGCTTGGAACCTTCTTTTGTATTGCTCTTATCGGTGTTCAGTGCGTATCGCTTGTGAATCCAACTTTTAGATTGATTAACGTCAGTCGCACGGAGAAGTCAAATGGGGCGCACGTTGTCGCCCTTGATTCTCTTGCTGTGTCTAAGACCCTCAATATTGCCCTGCGTGCAGTGATCCCTCTCGCTATTGTTTGGCTTCTCACTGCGCGATTCCCCTCGTCCTTTCATTTCTTGGCTACGCTACTGCGGTGCGTCACAATCGGAACTCTATTTTGGGTTGGTTTTGACCGTCGTGGTATGGCGGGAGATTTCTCCGAACCAAAGCTACAGAAGGTGCGTGCAGAATCTGTTCCGGGCTTAATGGGTAAGGCGGTCATTTTTGGTTTGGGGGCAAGTCTTTTGTTCTCGACACAGATTCCGCTACCCACGCAGGAGATAATGACCTATTACCATACCCTTGCCACGTTTCATCGAGCGTTTTGGTGGCAGATCGCAGTGACGTATCTGTGTAGTGGCGGGTTTATAGCTGGAGCAATCGGAATCCTTTTGTTTGTGATGAGCTGCGAATGCTTGGTCATGCGCTCACGTCTCTTTTTGGGTTGTGGTCTCCTCCTTTGTGCGCCAAGTATACTCCTGATTGGGAAGACCATGTCTCCTGCCGCGTTATCAGAGAATTGGGATATTCGCCCTGAGACTTTGAAGGCAATCACGTTTCCCTACTCTACGGAGAGACCGCGCCAAACTGCCGGGATTCCAGATGGTATTGGGGCAGGGAAGGTATTGATGCAGGAAGCGGGCATTGCGCCACCCCGTCGCGATGGCAACCCCTTGCTGTTCTTTAGCCGGCGGGGAGTGGCGAATTTACGTCAAATGCACTTTACTGAAGATGGTCTCCCGCTAGACGCTGCTTCAGAGAAGGCAGTGACCGAGTTCCTCAAGAAGCGAAACTATATGACGTCGCTATCTTGGATATGTTTGAAGCACATCTACAATGTTGGAGCCTCCAATTTTGATACGAATAAGTCTCTTTCTGCTTGCATGCTTAGTCTTCAGAAAGCACCCCACAGCTATCAGATCATGACGACGTTGCAGATGATGCTCTTTACCTGTGCCGCCACGAAGGATAATCTTGTTATTGTGGATCAACTCGCGGACGAACGCTATTTCACCCATTTCGATAGAGCTAGCAAAAGAGTGATGGGAGACCTTTATCTACGGTTCGGGGAGTCTGAGAAGGCAATGGACTGGTATCGCCGTGCTGAGATGCCAAAATCTTACGTGAGACGAGTACAAACGTCGAAGCCAATGTTTAACGTGGGGCGCATTACTGGAACGCTCATTCTGAACGGGAAGCCATTGGCGGGGGTGAAGGTTGGAGTGCATCCTGTCCGCCTGAATGGGCTTCCTAAAACGCTGGAGATGCTGGTTTTGCGGTCTGGTGGTGAACTTTTTGCTCCGTTTGAGGACCCACGCTATCCGCTTTTCCCTCGTTTTCATCCGCGCCCCTTTGCACTAAGATGGGTAACCGCAGGAACAACAACGGATCAAAAGGGCAAATTTACGATAGACCACCTCATTGAAGGCGAATATGAGTTAGTCTGTGCCTTGCCCGATAATATCGCATTGGAACTGCCGTTCGACTCGCGCATGAAGATCAAAAACCCGGCAGAAGCGGTGACCTTAAATTACAATGTACCCGTGAAAGAGTTGGGCACGATGGAGATTACGGCTCCGGTGTCCAAGAACACATTGACGTTTGACAGTCCAAAGAACAAGCAACCCGCTGATGCCCCCAAGTAAGGAGTTCGCTTCGTGATAGAGATAGATATTGAGTATGTGAAATCGGTAGCACAGGAGGCGGGAGACCGCGCCGTTTTGTTGCTTGCCTCCATGACCCCTGAGTTTAAGGCAGATAACTCCTATGTTACGAACATCGACAGAGAGACGGAAATCTTTGTTCGAGGAAAACTAGAGGAGCGATACCCCGATTTCGCATTCTTGGGGGAGGAGTTCGGGCGGCATGGGGATGCCGACGCCCCGCTTTGGGCAGTAGACCCTATTGATGGAACCACGAACATGGTTTTTGGTATCCCGATCTGGTGTGTCTCCATCGGGCTGATCTATCAGTGGGAGCCTATCGCCGGAGTGATCTGTATGCCACGCACTGGGGAACTCTTTTGGGCAGTTAAGGGGCAAGGCGCCTTCTGTAACGGCATTCGTCTTCAGACATTAGATCGGGATGCACCGCACCTTGAGGACACGCTTGGATTCACGAGTGGAGCCATTAAACGGCTGGAAGTTTCGCATCTTGTGGGGCGTTTGCGGTGTTTGGGAAGCATCGCCGCAGACATTGCCTATACGGCGCGGGGAACCCTCTGTAGCCTCGTTGGTTGGAATGAAGGGGCGTATGATATGGCAGCGGCACTTTGCATGGCAAAAGAGGCGGGCTGTGTCATGGAACATCTCACAGGAGAGCCACTGAATCTCAGTCGGATTCTAAAAGAGGGTAAAACGCACGCGCCATTTGTCATCGCTCCGCCGAGGATGGCGCATCACCTACAATCGGAACTGCGCGCTCGTGCTCCGCTCGAGAGCCAAGAATAATTTCTGACTGCTGTAACCGTGTGCGCTCTTTCTACGTCCAAAGAGCGCACTATTTTTTTGCAGAAAGGGATTGTAATGCCTCTACCACTACGCCTCATGGGAGTTCTCGTCGTTTGTGCCTTGCTTGGTCTTCTCTCCGCACGTTCGTACCCACACGTCAAGCAGACCCAAAAACAACAGAGTGATCTTCGCGCCAAATATCTGATTACCTCTACCGATGATTTTATTGTTGATGTGTATCAGAATGGGAAGCACGTTCCCGATTCTAAGCGAGTCATGGAGAATGAGACGTTTGGAGCCACTGTAGAACGAATCAATATTGAGGTTCACAAGGGAGATTGGATCGTTTTTAACGTGGTGAATAACCGCCTTCGATGGGGAGGGGCGCAGTATTTTGGGGTGGCGGGGTGCTTGACCCATAACGAGTTTGGCTTTGTGAGCAAGGCGGAGGATGGGAACTGGAGCGTGTGCGACTCTCCTTCGGAGGTCGATGCGTTCATTTCAGAGGCAAAACGCCTTCGTCATCGCTCTGTGCGCCGTATTGATGCACCGTGGGATCAAGGAGCCGCTCGCATGAAAGAACATGCCGGTGATCGCTGGGATGGGGACGCTATTTGGGGGAACTCCCGCAACACGTGGATCAAGGTGAATGTTGAGTAACTTTTGTTTGGCGTCAGTCAAGAAATAGTTCTAGGAAATCTCCTTCAAAAAGGTATTGACTCTCGGTTCGCTCATTTTTCGGGGGAAATCCCGAATTGGGTGGTTAGCCTCACATAGAGACCAGCAGAACATCCCGACAACTCCAGAATCTTCTGCTGTAGCCCAGTTAAGGCGTTCAAATAGCGAATGTAGTGTCCGTTTTGCG
>CAMCUQ010000059.1 GCA_945878775.1 Chthonomonas calidirosea | reverse complement strand
CCATACCCGGCTTGATGCCTCCCCCTGCCATCCACATAGTGAAACCAAAGGGGTGATGTTCGCGCCCGTTGCCTCCCTCTGCGGTTGGGGTACGCCCAAACTCACCTCCCCAGACTACCAACGTGTCCTTGAGAAGCCCTTTCGCTTTCAAGTCTTTTAATAGCCCTGCGATGGGCTTATCTGTGGAGGCACAATTGAGAGGTAGCTCCTCACGTAGCCCGCCATGCTGATCCCAAAGTTGACAACTGGAACGGCGACTGGTCTGTGTGTGATAGACCTGCACCATACGCACTCCGCGCTCTACCAAGCGTCGTGCCATGAGGCACTGTGTCCCAAAAGTCTCCGTGTGCTTCTCATCCAAGCCGTACAGTTTGCGTGTCTCTTCCGTCTCTTTGTTCACATCGAAGGCTTGGGGAGCCTCTATCTGCATACGGTAGGCGAGTTCAAAACTGGAGATTCGCGCGCTGAGTTGGCTATCTTCTTGGCGCGTCTTCAGGTGTAGCTCGTTCAGCTGGCGCAGAGCGTCAAGCTGTTTGCGTTGGCGTTCGAGCGAAGTTTGGGGGTTGCTTAGGTTTGCAATCGGGTTTTTGAGATCGTTGACAAGCGTACCTTGATAGGTTGCGGGCAGAAAACTAGAACTCCATAGAGGCGCACCCTGCGCGGGTTGTGCGGGGCTGATAACAATGTATCCGGGCAGGTTTTGGTTCTCGGTTCCCAGTCCATAGGTCAACCAAGAGCCGAGAGAAGGGCGCGAGAAAGCCTGCTCTCCGGTATTCATCTGAAGACAGGCTCCATTGTGGTTGATGTTATCCGCCACCATAGACCGAATGATACACATATCGTCCACACACTCGGCAACATGAGGAAAGAGTTCGCTGACGGCGGCTCCCGACTGTCCATAACGCTTGAAGGCGAAAGGCGAGGCAAGCAGGTTTCCGGTGCGGGTACGCTCTAGTTTTGGCTTCTCGAAAGGGAGAGGCTTGCCATTATCGAGTGTGAGGCGAGGCTTGGGATCGAAGGTATCGAGGTGAGAGGGTCCTCCCGACATAAACAGGAAGATCACGCGCTTCGCTTTCGCGGGGTACATGGGCGAACGTGGCGCAAGAGGATTCACGGCGGTGCTATTCTGCGCCAACGCCTCTTCTTGAAAGAGATTGGCAAGGGCAAGCATGCCAAAGCCTGTTCCTGCGCTCTGAAACATCTCCCGCCGTGAGATCGGCAAGGGCTGTTGATTATGTGCTGGATCGGTACGTTTCATAGAAACCTCACTGAGATTCAGATTACGGCGTAGGACTACTGTTCTATTTCAGGATTTAGAGACTCACTGAAACAACGCATGGTTTCAGGCTATTTCGAGAGACTGGGCAATTACGTTTCAGGAGTGATAACGATACTCGGCAGTTCTACTCCAGCGTAGATTTTGCGGAGAGGGATTCTGACTCCCACACTCTCGATCACCACCTCCGCCTCTAAGCCCAGGTAGGCGGTAAAGGTAGAACCCACCCAACTACCCTCTCTCGAACGCCGAAAGGCTTCCACCAAAGCCATATCTTGATAGACAAGAAAGTACTCTTGCAAGCTCTCTATCTCGCGATACCATTCAAATTTATTGACACGGTCATAGCGTTCCGTAGAGGGGGAAAGCACCTCTAGGAGTACGACAGGGTTCAACAGAGCCTCCTGCTCTCCAAATAGAGGGGTCTCGCACACGATACCCAGATCGGGATAAAAGTAGCGTGTCGATGAAGCTTGAACGTGGTGTGAGAGAGAGAAGCTTTTACAGTTTGTTCTCTCAATTTGCATCCCCACATCACGCATTAAATTGCCCATAATCAGGTTATGGTTCCAACTCCCGCCAGACATAGCGCGAAGAACACCGTCAATATACTCATGCCTTTCGAGCTGCTTCCCCTCCTAAGCCAAATACTCTTCGGGAGTCATCGGTGCAATTATGGCTTTGGCAGAACTCATCAGAAAGCCTCATTGAGATGCATCTACTGCCCGTTATTGCTTGGAGGCTGTGGAGTGGTTCCTGTCGGACTTTCGGCAGGCTTGCTGGGATCGTTCGGGTTCGTCCCCTCTGGAGGTACAACGGGACGCTGTTGGGGGGTGATGACGATCTGCTGTGAGGTCGATTTCCCCAAGCTATCCAGAACAGTAAGCGTGATCGTCGTCGGCTCCACAATAGGGGTCGGGATTTCAATGCTTCCCGATTTACGGGACATCTCCCCTAGAGAACCCTTATCGTAGTCGAGATTCACTACTTTTGCGTAACGGGTCTGCCAAACGACTTTGACCTTATCCCCCACATAGACGGTCTTATGATCCACTCCCAACGAAGTGATCTCGGCAAGACAGACATCTTTGGGGACAGCGGTCACTTTGATGGTCTTCTCCACAAACTCTTTTGGGTTTTGCCCAAGGACGCGTAGCGTGAAGGCAGTATCCTTTTCGATGAGTATATTGCGGGTCTGCTCATAAAGAGGAACCTCCATGCTGCCGGGGTCCAGAATAACACGTGTTGCACCAGAGGTCTTCCAGGAGAGCAGAACACTTTCGCCCTCATGCACTTTGTCTGGTTCTAGCTTGAAATAGGTGATGCTCGGTTTGGGTGAGGGGGGGGGCGTGGTGACATTGATAGTCACCTCCATTTTTTTGGAGGTTCCATTATTCCGCCTCACTTCCAGAACATAGGTTGTTTGGGGCGGTTGTGGGGTCACAACGACACTTCCCACCGCCTCTTTTGGTTGCACACCCTCGTTGATAGGAATCTGATCGCCCTGTCGGCGAGAGAGAATGATCTGATCATAGTTCGGTTGCACATCCCAAGAGAGTGTGACGGTTCCGCCCTGCATGACCTGTAGAGGGAGCGCGGTAAAGGAGTGAATTTTGAGCGGTTGGGGAGGATGGGGCCAGAAGTACCAAGCCCCAAAACTGACCATGGTGAGCAAGAGCAGAAAGACTCCCATGAGGGGCGATATCAGGCTTCTGCGTTCAAGTTGTCCGTGCACATTTGCTAAAACGTGAGCGGCGATAGGAGAGCGCACATAGACGGTGAAGCCGTACAGTTGCCCACCACCTATAACCGACGCATTTTTGGGGCGAATAAAGAAGGGTACTTGGGCGGACTGTCCAGGTTGAAGCGTCACGCGCTCTTGCTCAAATTCGTAGGTACATCCATCTTCAGCATCGCTTGCGGAGAGATCAAAACTCTCCTCTTGATTGCCTTGATGCGCGAGGTTCAGCATAAACTCATTGACGGGGTGCAGGAAGGTGGCAACCCCTCTTTTAGGACTCAAATCCACTTGTAGGCTCGCAAAAGGCTTGATCGTCAAGGTCGCTTGTGCAACTCCAACGGCTCCCGTCTCCATCGCCCGCACACGCACTAAGAACGGATACGCACCGGCGCGATTCTCATTATTGCGCCCAATGCGGAAGTTGATACCCGCTTCGGCTTGTCCCCCAGCCTCCAGGTTGACCGCAGGAACAGGAATACCATACCACTCTACATCGATCCCTTCAATCTCAAGTAGGAGTCGATCTCCATTGTCTTGGCGATTGATCATGGTTACGGTTAGCTGAGCAAAACTGCCGGGCTCTATTTCTATCTTTGGCTCGGATAGGGTGACTATAATTTTTTGCATATCGGCAAGCGTAGAAGACATAAGACGCGCCACTTCCTTTTTTATAAAAACGATACAAAGTTTACGAAACGGCGGAAGGAGGCGTTTTGTGCTCCTACCCATATGACATTATAGAGATTCAAAGCCCCTTTTGTCAAGGTAGAAGCACGTTTGCCAGAGGTGATGATTCTGAAGCGTCAGGGCTTCGGTTTCGGAAGAGGGGCTTTTGGCGCAGGAACAGGCATCAGTTTGTACGGCTCAATGGGTGCGCCTTGCAGGGCTTTCAGGATCGTCTCGCTTGCCTTCAGTGCCGAGCGCAAAGCGACTTGGAGAGAAGGGGCAAGGTCACGGTTTTGGAGTCGGAAGCGCGTTTTCGCAAGCCAATTCGGAGAGCCGTCTAGGTAGCCTTCAGGAGTGATGGCAACCCAATCGAACCCTTTGGCTGTAGGATACCACGAGGCACATTGGAGGCGTAATGCGCCACTGTCGGTCTGCCAAAGATAGAGCACGCCTTCAGAGCCTGCTCCTGCAACCCATTTTCCGTCGGGACTGATAGCAACCGTATAGAGCCAATCGTTTGCGCCTTCGAGGACACGTTGTTGCCCGCCGCCCCCCGCATCCCATAGGCGAAGCCGACCGCTTGCGTCCACTGAGGCGAGGCGTTTGCCATCGGCACTAAAGACAATCTCATTCACCTGTCCAGAACTGCCGTCGCTGTAATTTGTTGTGTTGCCATCTTCAGGGTTCCACCAACGCAGGCGTGGCTCTATTCCTGAAGAGACGAGACGCTTTCCATCAGGGCTGAGAGCAAGAGCATAGATTGCCTCTGCATGACCGCTAAAGGTACGCACTACTTTACCGTCCTGCACTCCAAAGCGGCGAGCATTCCTATCGAGGCTGGCAGTATAGACCGATTTGCTATCGGGCGAAAAACAGACCCGCGTAACAGCATCGGAGTGCTCTTTTAGAGCCTGTAACTCTTTGCCGGAAGTGGCGTCCCAGACACGCGCCGTTTTGTCATGGCTTGCAGTGGCGAGAAGTTTGCCCTCTCGGTTCCACGCCACACAATAGAGAATATCGGTATGCCCTTTGAAAGTGATAGGAAGCAGTCGTTTTGCAACGAGGTCATAGAGGCGCACCTCACCGGAGACGCCCGCAGCCCCCCCACCTATCGCCAAAACCTGACCATCGGGGCGAAATGCCAGAGATTGAACGGAGTTTAGGAGCGTGATCGGTGTCTGAGGCTGTCCGGTGTGGGTATCCCAAATGGTTACAGAGCGATAGGTTCCCACCGCAAGCCACTTTCCATCGGGGCTGAACACGATAGAGGTCAGCAGGGGAAGGGGCGCAACTTTGAGAGCATATTGGAGCGTGGCATTCTGTGGAGTCTGCTTGTCGCGCATCTCTGGCAGGGGCACTATCCGTGTAGAGAGCAAGAGATCGTTTAAGCCAGAATTTATAGGGAAAGGCTCTATGAGGATGGCAGTGGCATCCCCCTCTTTGCTTGTATCCCCGGGATTCGCCCCCGAATCGATCCACTTTTTCACAAGAGCGATCTGTTGTTTGGAGAGCGCAGGGCCCCCCTTTGGCATGAGAAGCGCAGGGCTTGAGACTTCGAGACGGCGTATCAGCTCACTAGAGCCACTCTTCCCCGGCACAAAGAGCGGTGGCTTATTGGGAAGCCCTGTTTTCAGAGCAACAAAAGAATCGAGTGCCAAACCTCCCGAAAGGGCGAGATTCTTGACGCTATCGCGGTTGTGACAAACGACACAACGCTCTTTCAGAAGAGGCTTAATCTCCTTCATGTAGGTGAGCGTAGGTTTCGCGGTGTTCTGTTGTGCGATACAAGGGAGACTCCACAACAAGAGTCCTGCCCAGAGCATGGGGGTCTTCATGGTCACCTTAGATCAGTTCTTGAATGGGAGTGCCGTCGTAGTTGATCTTGAGGGGACGCTCTTGAGGAGACATATACTCCTTCTCGGAATCGACCCCCATCGCTTTGTAGATCGTGGCAGCCACATCTTCCACCCGTATCGGGCGTTCTTTGGGATACTCGGAGCGTTCGTTGGTGGAGCCGACGATAACTCCCGTCTTGACTCCTCCTCCCCCCATGCAGACGCTGATCGCGCCGGGCCAGTGGTCTCGCCCTGCGGAGGGGTTCACCTTGGGGGTGCGTCCAAATTCGCCCATCCATACAACAAGTGTTGAATCGAGCATTCCTCGCTCTTGGAGGTCTTCCAGCAGAGTCGCGTAGCCCTTATCCAGTGGGGGTAAAAGCCCGTTCTTGAGGGCATTAAAGTTGTTCTCGTGGGTGTCCCATCCACCATAGTTGATGGTGATAGTTCGCACTCCCGCCTCCACAAGCCGACGTGCCAACAGGCAGGACTGTCCGAAGCGGTTGCGCCCATAGCGATCTCGGAGTTTGTCTGGCTCTTCGCTCAGGGTGAAGGCTTTTTTGGCACTAGGAGAGGTCACCAGATCGTAGGCACGGGAGTAGAACGTATCGAGCGTTTGAACGCTCTTGTGCGCTGTGTCTTTGTCCTTCTGCCAGTTGTCTAGGGCGTCCCGCAGGAGGCGACGGCGATCAAAGCGCATCATGTCGAGTCCTTGCGGAGGAGTCACGTCACGGACACTGAAGCCTCGTTCGCTCGGGTCTCCTTGTATCATAAAAGGGTTGTACTCGGCTCCCATATAGCCCGCCGTTCCGTGTTGGGTGGCAAGGTTTCCCATCCAAGTAAAGGGCGGCATCGATCCCTGAAAGCCCTTCTCACGCGCCACTACCGCTCCATAGCTAGGGTACTCTATGGCGGGATTGAACGGATACCCCGTCAGGAAGTAGTGCTGTGCCGTCTCATGGGTTCCATCGGGAGAGGTGACAGAACGGATCACGGAAAACTTGTCCACTGCTTGCGCCAATTTGGGCAGATGCTCACTGAAGTAGATGCCCTTGTGCTTGGTGGGAACGACTCCAAAGGGACCCCGATACTCTTGGGCGATCTCCGGTTTGGGGTCGAAGGTATCGATTTGACTGGGTCCCCCCTCCATAAAGAGCAGGATGCAGGCAGTATCCCGTTTGGGTGTCCCTTTTTTGGCGACATCTGCATGGGCTTCCAGCAACCCCGGCAGGGTCAAGCCCAAGGCGGTAAGCCCTCCCACGCGGAGGAAATCCCGACGGGTGGCTCCGTCGCAGGTACGATGTTTTCCGAGTTCAATATCGAACATAGCGTTATCTCCCATAAAGTCGCGCTAGTGGTTAAAGAGAAATTCTTTGCTGTTGATAAGTGTGATCAGCACATCCTCAAAGACCAGTTTGTGATCTTTAGAGAAGGCTAGCACCCCTTGTACGACGCTACGCTCCTTCGTGGTGGGGTAGCGTCCGAGAGCGGTCAGATAGATTTCGATAAGAATGGCGTCATCCGACTTTTTCGCCTGTACCATCTTCGAGATACGTCCATCCCACTGCCCCACTTTGCGATTGACTAGCTCACCGTTCATCATGCGAAGGGTCTGCGAGATATTCGGTTCGGCAGTGCGCTCACACTCACAGGCAATGAGCCGTGCGGGACGCCCAAATGTGTCCAAAAACTCGGAGCCAACCAACGAATCGGGCAGTTGAATGGCACGGGTTCCCTGTGGCAGGCTCGGAAACTTCTCTTGGGTTCCACAAGCGTAGTCGATCGAATCGAGTAGCACCTCCGCCGCAAGTCGTTTGGGTTGATAATTTGTAAAGAAGCGTGTATCAAGCCTATTCTCAAGTGTGGCGGCGGAACTACGCTGATAGGTGTCCGAATTACAGATGGTACGAACCAGTGCTTTGAGATCGAAGCTGTTCTTAATGAGCACATCCGCGAGATGATCGAGCAATTGAGGATTGGTGGGCGGGTTTGTGGTTCGCATATCATCAATAGGGTTTGCGATCCCAATCCCCAGGAGGTAGCCCCAATAGCGGTTGGCGATATTGCGTGCAAAGAGCCGATTGTTCTTGTTCACCAGCCAATCTGCCAGTTTTTGCCGTCGATCCCCCTCGGCGTCGGGGTTGGGCAATTTATCATCGGGCAGGGAGGCGAGTTGTGCGCCCAATGCCGTGGGGTACATTCGCTTCCCATTTTTGGGGTGATGCACCTCACCATAGTTGTTCACGCGCACAACCTGTTCACCCCCAAAGATACCGAACTCATTGCTACCCTTCAAGCCGATCCGGGCAAAATAGGCGGCAAACTGATAATAGTCTTTCTGGCTCCACTTCTCGAAGGGGTGGTTGTGGCAACGCGCACACTGAAGGCGCACTCCCAAAAAGACCTGGCTTGTGGTCTCTGCGAGGTCTTGGGGGTTGTTTGCCACCCGATAGAAGTTACTGGGTCCGTTGGTGAACGTGCTTCCTTGTGCCAAGATGAGTTCATGGACGAATTGATCTACCGGACTATTGGCTTGCAGTTGGGCACGAATCCAGTTTGTGAAGCTCCACATCCCCTTCACCCCAAGCGTGTTCCGGTTGCTACGAAGCAGGTCTCCCCATTTCAGCGTCCAGTAGTCGGCATATTCGGGTCGGGAAAGCAGCCCGTCGATCCACTTTTCCCGTTTATTTGGGGAGCGATCCACCAGAAACGCCTGTATCTCCTCTGGTTTGGGCATTGTCCCGATGATGTCGAAACTGGTACGGCGTAAGAAGGTGGTATCGTCACACTTTTGTGAGGCAAGCAAGCCCAGTTGTCGCTGTTTGCGCGTCACCCATAAGTCCACGGGGTTTTGCGGAAAGGGGCTTGCCAGTTGCGCCTTTGTGAGGCGTGCAAAAGGAACCATGACCGTTGCGATAGCCGCTTGTCCTCCGAAGCGCACCATGATCGCGGTCTGTCCTCGATTGATGGGGGTCACGATACCTTCGGGGGTGCAGGACGCCACGCCATCATTCAGGGTATTCATACGGGCGAGTGAGGTCACATCGCGGGTGGTTCCATCGCTATAGGTTGCCATCACGCGCAAGGCTTGGGGCGGATCGTTTTTATAGAGGATTCGCTCTGGGGGAGTGGTCTCCAACTTTGTGACAAAAGCCTCGTTTGGGAGAGGGGCAGGAGTGCCTTCCTGAATCCAGCGAACCAAGAGGCGATAGGATGCGCTCTTGGGGTTCAGACGTAGCCCTCCCCCATGTGGAACCTGCATAGCGGGCTTGGTGAGAAAAAGGCTCTTTTCGGGGTCTGTGGTCGAGATACGTCTGCCTCGCAATTGGCGCACGATATGATCGTAATCGAGTTCGGGATCAAAACCTGCAAGCGAGATTTTGAATCCCCCTTTCCCATACTGCGATCCATGACATGAGCCTTGATTACAGCCGAATCGGGTTAGGATCGGAATCACATCTCTTTGAAAACTGACAGGGGTTGGCTTCGGCAGACTCTTGACGGGAATAGAGGCAGGAGCCTTCGCAGGCTTTTCTGCCTGTGCGATACTCCCTATCAGGAGACTAGCAAAGAGGCTACTCAAGAGCAGAAGAGGTTTATAACACATTGGAACCATCCTCAAGAACCCAGTGTTCATAATCATGGGGAATCCCAGCTTCGCTTCGTACCGATAGATACATTATATGCACGTGTGACAAGAATAGCAAGATATATGTTGCAATAGTTTCCAAATCTTTAGCACGGGGGCGATGTCCTTTTCAGAAGTCTCAGAGCCAAAAGAGGCTTTCAGGGGCAAAACCCGCAAAATACCGCAAAATTTTTGTAGAATTTTGGATTGTGACGTTAAATTAACGCTGTTTCTAACGTTAAATTAACGGTGGCTTAGTATAATCATTCAAAATTCGACCTTTAATTGACGCGCAGTTTGAACGGCATTCCAGAAAACGCGTGGTTCAATAACGCTTGTATAGGAAGCGAAGTTGAAACACGCGTGTGATTTTGGTTCCTCTTAACCCAAGCAAGAGGAACCAAGGTCACCTTACGTTATTTTCGCATTTTGAGAGCGTTTTCGCGTGTGCGTATCTTGTACCCCTCCACACCATCTTGCTGATAGGTCAAGTCTTTTTCTAGGTTTGGTAAACCGTTCGGTGCAATGTGCAGGTTTTGCAATCTTCCCTTCACCGCCACCGCGTCCATGAGTACCCGCATGAGCAGAAAGAGATGATAGGCGTCTCTCGTCGGTAGTTCCAAAGCCACACAGGCAAGCCCGTTATCGGTATAGTCCTCAAAGGTTCCGCGCCAAGACGCGGTCTGCACCTGCGTCATGGTCATCCCCTCAAACGCCGCTAGATCGCCAGAGATGCCGCTCCCCGTCGGAATGGTCAGGTTCTCGCCGAGATCGTGCCAGTGGAGAAAGAGCACTGCTTTCTCACGAGGTCCCCGCAAAATACCGTTCAGCAGAGAGTGATTCCCCGTGGGTCCTCGTGTCCCGATGATATTCAAGCCTCCGCCCCGTTCCTGAATGCTCTCTGTGTAGAGTTGCCCCATCCAGTCCGCGATCTTCGAGTCATCGGCATAGTTGCAAAAAACAAGGCTCGTTTTGCGCCCAAAAACCTCTACATAGTGCAGCCAACGCGCCAAACCATAGGCGATATTGTTGGGGTCGGTGGGAGGGAGTAAGAAACGCCGATGCGCCTCTGCTTGCCCCTCCAAAGCCTCCGCCAAGCGAATCTCAGGATCGCCCTTTGCCGTCACGCAGAACGGCAGTAGCCCCACCGGAGCGATATAACTAAAACGCCCTCCCACTCCCTCTGGCACGGGCAACATACCAAAAAATGGGGTCTTCTCGTTCATCTGCCAAAGCACACTCGTAGCCTCATAGCCTGTGGTCGCGACGATATGTTGCGCCCAATCGGAGACGCCCACCTGCTGTAGTTGCTCACGCAGGATCATGGCGGTGGCGATTGTCTCTCCTGTCTTCCCCGACTTGCTCACCACATTGATGCAGGTCTCCTTCAACAGATTACGGCTCTTGAGAAGCGATAGCAAAGCCAAGAGCCGCTTTGGGTCGAAGGTATCGCCTGTAAAGTAGAGTTCCAGCCCCCCTTCGCGCTCCTCCTGCGTGAGTTGATTGTGGAAAGGGTTGTCTAGTGTGTCGTGCAGTACGCGCCCTCCCAAATCTGAACCACCAATGCCCGCCAACACAAAGACCTTAAATTTTGCCCGAATGCGTCGCGCCATAGCCAACGTATCGGCAATATCTTGCTCTTGTTCATGGCTCACTGTCCAAGCCCGCAGGTGTTGCTTCAGGCTTCCTAAGCCTGCCTTCTGCTCCGCCACAAAGCCGGCATGAATAGCACTTAGCTGCGTCTCGATATCGGCACGTAAGGCTTTTGCCACCTCGTCTTTCGCAAGATACTCTCCACACCCCCCCGTCAAAACGATGGGATTTTCCGACATGATATCCTTCTCCTTCTTCATTCTACTTCTTCTTTTTTGCAAACTTCTCGTCTCTCTCGTCACAACAAACCGAAAGCGCAACCCTCTTAATCTACCTCTAGCGACAGGGGCAACCTATTGTGCAACGCCGATGCACCTAACGCCTTGAGCAGCGCAATGCACCGCTCTGTCCCCTTCAAGCTCATGTTGACAGAGGGCAGATGAACCCCTTCACTCGGCAGCGCGATAGAGAGCGTGGGAGCTAGTGGCGTAAAGAGCAGGGTCTGACTGCCACTGCGTGCCGCCGACAGGTGGAACTCCACCCCCTCCGCCTCCATCTGGTCTGCCATGCGAATCCCGAACATGGGGTCGATAAAGTTGCGCCCCTCAAAGATACGAATGGCGGGCATTTCCAAACGCCCATCCCCGATATTCTGCACGCCCGGCACATCGGCATTGATAAGCAGGCGTAGTTCCACTGCATTCTGTTGTAAGAAGGTGACCGCCTTTCGTGCCACATCCATCGCACACTCTTCCGCCATCACAAAAAGTAACCCCACCTCTGGGGTATCCAGAGCAAGAGCCGCCTCCATCACTGCATAGGCTGTCACACGCGGGTCAAGAGCCTTACCGGAGATGGTGTCTCCTTGAAAAGTGGTCTCCTGTCGATATGTGAACACCGTGCGATAGGGGCGAATGGCATCTCCCGAAAGCAGTAGCCGCTCCTCCTCGCCAACTAGCCCCACACGCCCCTGCACCGGAAATGCCTCTGTGCCCTGCTCGGCAAGATAGTCGAACCCTTGTAGCTCCGCGTCTGCAAATATCTGTGGCACATTCCCAATACATCGTGTCAGGAATTCTCCCTCCCCATGCCCACCGTACACAATGCCCCCCACCTCATCCACATGGGCAATAAAGATCACTTTGATGTCTTCAATATTTCCTCTGCGCCTCTGAAACAGGGCATATCCATCTGAAACCCATCGGCGTGACCATGCCGAACCTAAGCGTGCCGTCAAAAGATTCAAAACTGGATTACACGCCGTTCCTACCGAAGGAACCTCCGTGAACGCTTTCAAAAAATCGTGGTCGATCATCCTCTTTGCTTCCTCCCCAAGACCTTGATACCCAAATAGTGTACCCGCTTCTTTTGCCCCAAAGGTATCCCGCTCCCCTCTCTCATTAGATTGTCCAAATTTGTTCGCAAGACTCTTGTTTCTAGTATAGCGAGTCAGCCTGCAACAGGGTATATTTATAGGTAGCGTCCTAGGCGCATCTTCCACAAGGAAAACAAAGGAGTACAACCATGTCCCTACAACTAGGTGATACCGTACCTGACTTTACCCAGAGTTCAACTGCTGGCGATATTCATCTTTACGAGTGGGCAGGAGACAGCTGGGTCGTCCTATTCTCTCACCCCAAAGACTATACCCCCGTCTGCACCACCGAACTCGGCACTGTAGCCAAGCTAAAAGGCGAGTTTGACAAGCGCAATGTGAAAGTGGTTGGACTCAGTGTTGATCCTCTTGAAGATCATATTGGCTGGGCAAAAGACATCGAAGAGACTCAGGGTATCGCACTCAATTTCCCCCTTCTCGCCGATGGAGACCGCAAAGTCGCAGAACTCTATGGCATGATTCATCCCAATGCCAATGCCACCTTTACCGTGCGCTCTGTCTTCATCATTGGACCCGACAAGAAGCTGAAACTGAGCCTCACCTACCCTGCAAGCACCGGACGTAACTTCCAAGAGTTGCTTCGCGTGATCGACTCTTTGCAACTCACCGCAGACTACAAAGTCGCCACCCCTGCAAACTGGCAGCATGGCGAGGACGTTATCATCGTTCCAACCGTCTCCAACGAAGAGGCGAGAGGGCTATTTAAGAATGGCTTTACCGAAATCAAACCCTACCTACGTACAACCCCTCAGCCCAACCTCGATAAGTAGTTGCCTTCTCCGCTAGTGTCCTCTTATACCGGAAAGCAACTGCCGAGGTAAGAGAGGACACTAGACCCCATGTCCAAACGCCTCCCGCGTAAAATACCCGCACAACCTGAAAAACGCCGCACCCACAAAGCCAAAGAGAGGTTGGTTCCTTCTACCGTAAGTTGGCTACCGCCTCCTGAGCACTATGCCGATTTTGAGGCGTGGGGCAAGGCGGCGGAAAAAGCCAAACAGTACCGCACCGCCACTCTTCATGCTCTTCAGCGATCCCCAAAAAATGAGGCTCTACGCCGCGAATACGATAACATCTGGGAGTTATATTGGTACTGTCTGGATCGTGCCTATCCAGCTAGTTTTTGGGAAGGGATGGAGGAGTTGCTTGCGGGAAAGACCGCGAACCTTGGAGTTTATATTGCTTTTCTGGAAGCTGATTCCTATTTCTTTCGATCCGGTTATGCAAAAGCAGAGGTCATTCGTGGCTTGAAACGACAGGATTTAACTCTAGCTCAGAAGAAGCGACTTCAGGAGGTAGTAATCAAAGTGGTGGAAAAAGGGTTTCGGAGAGAGTTTCGATCCTACTGCCGACTGGCTAGGCATATTCAAACGCCGGAATGGTTGCTGACACTAGAAGCCCTGCTCTCCTCTCAAGACCCCATGCAGGCTTTACGTGCAAAATGGGTGCTGGAGGCTTGTCTCAAAAAGTAGTAGTAGTTCAATTGGCTTGCCTATCGATATTGCTACACCTCAAATAATGCTGATGCACAACACAAATGCCCCATTAACGAAGCAGGAAGTGTCCTACTCGGATGAACTCTAACACACTTCCCAGCTTTCGGAGTGCCCCGTACACCTGTCTTTTGAAAAATAGTGACGCTCTTATAAACGGCGAAAAACAACACAGAAACTAAGACGAAAGTTGCCTAAACGTCAATTACATTGGACGATATATCTGTATGTATTTTGTCCAATGCTTGGATGAAATATACTTGGTTTTCATGACTTGATATTGTCCTTGGGTATTTACTTTTTCTGTTATTCGGTATCCTTTCGATCTCATTTTGCTGTAATGAACTCCTTGCCAGATTTCTGTGTATAAAGTCCGCTCAACTAAGAAGCCATCATCTACGCGCCGCACAACAGGTTTATGTATTGCTAAATGCTGTGCTACTGTCTTTGTTACAATTCCATGCCGACCTACTTCTGCATTTTGAGTTTTATTTGTTGCTTCAAAGTTGTCGCCATAAAAATAATCAGAACCTATCCAATCTTGAGACACGACTTCAATAGTCCATGGTTCCCTCAGAAACGCACTGTAGGTGGTTGGAGAAGTACGTAGGCGAACAAATGCTAATACATCATCCGATGTGCGAAGTAACACCTTGTCTTTCAAGTCATTTAGGGTCCAAATTATCTGTATATTTGTCTTGTTAGCACCAATATACACAACAACGTGTAACATTGGTAGCCCGCCACCAAAGGGGACCCAGGCGAGTGTTCCTCCGCGTAACTCAAAAGGCACTTTCAATATTTGTATTTCTCCTTTATCAAGGATATGACGCTTCACCTCTGCTTCACTTCGCTTTGTCAAATCCTCAAGCCGCTTTTTTGTGATTGCCTTGGTTTGTGTTTGTTTCGAATTACTAGGGTCAAATAATGGATAACGACAGCATCTGTTCACAAACATAGATATACCGTCATGTAAGGGCGGATGGGAATGTAATTCACCCACTAAATAGCCCTGCGTAAGCAGAACAATCATCGAGTACGTTACTTGTATTATTCGCAATTTCGCCTCCTACTGTGTAAATGCTATGAAAATAGCAAGCTTTTCCAAGGCACCTTAAACTAACATGGAACTAACCCTTGGATGGGGGAAGTATTCCATTCGCATCAAATGGACAAGCTTTTGGTATAGCAGGTAGCCTATTGTTGACGTTTAGACATCATGGTTAGGACACTTAGCCGTTATTGACCCAATGCCCCCTCCATCGGACACAACTCTTTTCGACCAAGAAAGGGGCTTACTCTCATGAATTCTAGCACACTTCCCAGCTTTCGGAATGACTTGTACGCTTGTCTTTTGAAAGGTAGTGACGTTCTTGTAAACGGCGAAAAACAACACAGGAACTAAGACGAAAGTTGTCTAAACGTCAATTACATTGGAGGGGACCTGTCAAACAAGCACATAACAACAAAGTATCTTAAGTGATAATCATGATTGAAGCCCCAAGGCTTTCAGGTTTTGTGTTTTAGCCCTCACCAGCCCCTTCGGATGGGTGAGGGCTAAAACACTTCAGCATCTCTAATCCCGCACAGCAGCAGAAACCATCTCTAGCACCCGGCGCAAACCATCATCTCCCCCCAAACTCCCCTCATTGAAGGGAGTGCGAGGAATGGGCTTCCAGTTATCCCGTGCGCCATCATAGGCGAAATCCTGTGGCAAACCCGTGAGAGAAGGGTCATACTGTCCATTATTTCCACCCATCTTATAGATTACGAGATCGAGGGAAGGCACAACAAAGACCCCAAAGCCCCCTGCGCCCGATTTATAGTAGGCGTCATGGGGCGCACCTGCAACATGCCCATCGGAGTTATTCTCAAACATCAGACTATAGGGTGTGTGTGTGTTATAGGGCAGAGGTTTGTTGCAGAGAGCCACATATTCGGCGGGAACTAACTGCTTATCACCCCAACGCCCGTTATGGAGCAGGCAATAGGCAAACCGAAGCGCATCTGTGGCATGAACTGCGATACTCCCCGCGCCGTTTGCATGGGGCATCACAAAATTCCCTCGATGCAAGCAATAGTCCCACGCTCCCCATCCCATCGGCTTTGCTAGCTTCTCATGGATATAGTCCTTCAAATCTAGCCCCGTAAGGCGCCGAAGTACCATAGAGGCGATATGGGGAGCCGGAGAGGAGTAGGCATAGCCCTCACCGGGCGCGGTCCAGAGCGGAGTACGAAGGGAAGAGCCGTCCAGATCACGAATATCCTGCCCAGGAACAGGTCTCAGTGGCACCACTGTCCCACGCACCACCCCAGATCCCCCTCCTTCCGCATGATAGCCCGCAGACATACAGAGCAGTTGTCCCATAGTGATGTCGGCTTTGCGTGGATCATCCAGAGGAAAGGCTTCAGGGAGATACTTCTCGGTGAATACCTTCTGATCCAACCCCATCGGAATCTGATCTTTTTTCTCGTTCAGCATAATCCCAACGGCGATACTGGTAAAGGCTTTCCCCGTCGAAGCCATATCGGGGTTTGCGTTCCGGTGGGCACGACCATAGTATCTCTCAAAAACCAGATACCCATGCCGAACCACCAGAAGCCCCCCGTTTTGGCTGCACCGTTGTGTAAAATCGAAAGCCCGTTCCAGTCGTGCAAGGTCCATGCCCGCTTTTTTCCGTATCGAATCCGCATCTTTCAAGGTACGCCACCCCCCCTTACTGTCGGGCGGTGGATAGTACTCGGTTGGTTTTGCCAGCACCACCGAAGAGAGAGAAAGAAGGAGAAGCGTCGTGGCTACCCGCTTCACAAAATAACCGGAGTGAACCAAAAGACCCACACGAGGAGAAAACTGTTTCATCGCAAAACCTCACTGAGTGATATATTCACTTTGTGTTCGAGAGGGGAGAAGGTTCCTCCTCCCCTGAAAAGTGCCTCTTATCCAAAAAGTTAGAGGAGTTTTGGAAGCAACGAGAGGGGTGCAGAGTGGCGGAGTGCTTCATGCACCTGCTGAAAATAGGCTTTGCGCTCTTCCAAAACCTTGCTATCCGTGGGGATGAGTTGAAGATAGCGATAATACTCTGTCATTGCCTTCTGCCGAAACTGAAAAGAGCGATAGGCGCGTGCAAGAGCAAGGTGGGCATCTGTGTCGTCCTTCACCCGCAGAACGTGTTGTGCAAGCAACGGAATCTGTGAACGTAACGACTGTAATCGCTCATATTCATCACGATAGAGCTGTGCATCCAGTTTTTTTCCTAGTTGTTCTGCCGTTTCGGAGAGTCCGAAAAAGAGGAGTTCGGAGGAGAAACCAGAGTGAATCGCATTACGATAGGATTGAAACGCTTCGCGAGTCTTATCCCTTTGCCTATATATCTGCCCCAAATAAAACCAAAACTGCCCGCTATGAACACTCTCTGCTTGAATAGCCTGCTGAAGCACTTTCTCTATCTTTTGGAGTGTCTCCGGTGTCGCATTGCTGTTGAGATCGCAGATATAGCGGAGAGCAAGCGTCGGGAGTGCCTTTGCATTCAGTTGTAGAGAGCGATCAAGGTGCTTTTTAGCCCCTTCCACTTCGCCCTGAAACAGCAAAGCCTCTCCCAATGAGGCATGAATATCTGCATCCGCCTCTCGGATTAGCAGGGCTTGTTTTAGCACAGGGATAGCCTCTTCCCATTGATTCATACGCAATAGGTTATAGCCATACCCCCAGTGAAACTGAAGCTCTTTGGGGCTTTGGCGGATCGCCTGCTTCATCTGCTCAACCCCATCCCCAAAGTTGCCCTTTGCCAGCAAAGTATAACCCAACATAAAAGTCGCTTGAACCAGTGCGGGGTTCAGGCGCAACGCCAGTTCGAAGTGCCTTTCTGCCTCCATAAAGCGTTGTAAGCGAAAGAGAGCCATGCCATAGTCGTAGTGTGCAATGTCCCATGCCGAGTTCAGCCTATTCACGCGCTCAAAGCAGAATGCTGCCCCCTCAATATCGAGTGCTTCGTACCGCCGCGTTCCCAAGTAGAACTGCGCCATAACACTAGTGGGTGTTCCT
>CAMCUQ010000058.1 GCA_945878775.1 Chthonomonas calidirosea | reverse complement strand
GGCAACAATATGCGGGTTTGCGGAGGCGAGGAAGGTATTGAGGAGTGCCTGCTTCACCTCAACGCTCTTGAGTTGTTTCCAATTCTCCTGTAGAACGGTGAAGCCCAGTTCAGGATCAACGTCGAGAAGCTCCTTCACGATCTGAAATCGGTTCGTCTCATCAAGATCGAGGTTGAGTATCTTCTCTGTGAGAGCGTTGCGGTCTGTTTTGAAGTTGGCTTGTGCCGAGGCAAAAGAAGCAAGCAGGCAGACAGCTGCCCCAAGAGCTACTACACGCAAAAGTTTGGAAAACATCTTTACACCTCGACAAAACGAATACAAAATCTCAGTCTCTCAAATCTCGCAGGACTGAATTTCAGGACACAGCCTCCGCACTCGTTGGGCATAGAGTTTCGCCGCCTCTTCTCCTAAAGCCTTTCGCCCTTTGCCGGGTCCCTGAGACACGCCATGCCGTTCGGCATAGGACTCAAAATAGGTCTCTTTGGGGTGACACTCAGCACGAACCTCTTCCCATGCAGGCTCGAAGTCGGTCATCCCCGCCAATACCCAAACTTCCAGCTCTTGTACCCCACAAACGGCAACAAATATCTTGTTTGGAAACTCTTGCCGAATGGCACTCTCGATATTCTTTAGTGCATCCACTCTTCCCGCTCGGCAGTCCTGATCCACACATAGGATAAAGGCATCGTAGAGCAAATTATCTTCAATAACCCCTTTGACGGGCTCAAACCCGGCAATGGTCGCGTCTCCGCGCAAACTCCCCTCTTGACAGACAGTAACCTTCACTCTAGGCTTTCCCGCGTGCCTCAGTGCCGCCTCAATGAGTGGCTTCAGCATATACTGGTCAAGCCGTGGGTCTTCTGGAATGACAAGCACCTTCATGCGGGTTGTGCCTTATCAAACTCCAATGCCTCTACCGTATTTTCAAACCAACCCGATTCCATTAGCGCACCGGGACGACGCCTCTCTACTATCTCCTTGAAGTTTGGAAGCTCATGAAGAGGTTTCACGTTGGAGTGAGGCGAATCCTCCGTGCGGTAGACGAGAAGCGCATTGTTTAGGCTCTCTTCGCTCAAAAGATTCAGCAGGGCGGGGGAGTGCGAAGTCGCAATAATTTGAAGATTTCTGCGTTTTGTCTGCGTCTCGATAAGCTCCACCAAGAGTTTCAAGCGAGATGGGTGAATGCCGTTATCTATCTCCTCGATAAAGCAGGTGGTTGGTGTCTCTGTGGAGAATGCCAGCGCAAGGTAGGCAAGAAAGCGCAAGGTTCCATCAGACGCCGATTCTACGGAGGTTATTCGCTTATTATGTTCCACAAGCGCAAGCGAGACGCGCCCACGACTGTCACGCTGAAACTTTAGATCGGCAACATCCATAGGAGTGAGTTCGCGTAGCCACTCTATTATAGTCTCTTTGTGCTCCTTCTCCTCAATGAGATATTGCAGAACAGTAGAGAGGTTCTCCCCGCGATCTCCTAATTGGTTCTGCCCCGGATAAGAAGGTTCTCGCAAGGCATTCGGAGAGAGATCAAGAAATTGCATATTAGTGAAGTGAGTCGTAGCCGTCAAAACACCCGCTTTAACCGCTTGAATACCCTCATCGGTACGCCCTCGATAGTAATCCGCAATTTGGGTAAGAACCGCTTCGTCTGAAGGCAAAGATTCGACTTGTCCTTTACGAAAATCACCACCCGCTTTTATCCTTGTTTTTAATAGACGTTGCCCCTCAGTCTCCTCAGCCTCGTATAAGTCGTCAACGCCCACATTCAGAATCTCACTGAAAATAAGAGGAGGCTTATCGGAGAGATGGCGGACAGCAATGGTATACCAAACATGAGGTTCAAGAGATGCCACTACAAAACCACCCGCTTCGCCTTGTGTAATGAACTCATAGGGACCTCCGCGTATCCCTTGCCAAACTTGATCGCCACCCTCATATTTTCCGCCTAAAACGTCCGCTAATTTGTATCCACGGCTAAGACCATGTAGGAATCGAAAGGCATCACGTAGATTAGACTTCCCAGAGGCGTTCGTGCCTAAAACCAACGTGAAATTTGACAGTGGAATATAAGCCTGGGCAAAGCTCTTGATATTAGTAAGGATAAGACGCTTGAACACGGCGGTAGAACTCCAAAAGACAGGAGGAGAGAAAGAGGCAACGTAGAGACGAGAGTATTTTGATGCAAAATCGTTGCCCTAGAGACAACCAAGAGACTCCTCATGCCCGATCTAGGGCAAAGGAGCCTCCAAAATGCGCAGTGCAGTATCTAAATCACGATTAAGCGTTGTGCTGAATCGGTTCGGTAGTTGGCGTAAGACCGTGTGTCTCTTGTCCGTCTGCGATATTGACGGGAGCGGAAAAGCGTGAGAGGGACACGTTTGCCCCTGCAAGGATACCGGAACCTACGGCGACGAGCACCGCCAGCCCAAGTATGACCTTCCGCAGGGCTATAGTCGCGTTATTCTGCGTTTTCATGCGTTTATGTCCTTTCCTAGTTCGCCGTCCAGCCAGTTCCACCACGTGACGAGATCGGCATCCCGAATTTGAAACAGAGTCTGCAAAAACTTCTCCGAAGGACACTCCGCAAGATTATTCCGCAAGACCGTCTCCAAAACCTTTTGCGCCTCAACAAAATAACGATCTTTTGCATAGGCAAGGAGCAGATTACAGGCTCGCATGGGAGTCGGCTTCTGCATTGCCATTTGTGCAAAATGGAGGGCACGTTCAATATTTCTTTCGCGGTTCCGTCCCGCATCAAACCACGTCAAATGAATATCTGCGGCATTTGTCGCGGCGATAAAGCGATGGTCTCCCGCGTTGGGGTCTTCGATGATACGAAGATAGACTTTCAGAGCCTCGCGTAAATTTCCCACTTGAGAAAGAAGTACCCCTACTTCATTATAGGCAGCAAAGAAGCGCGAGTCTAGATCAAAAGCGGCGCGATAGAGTCGAATCGCCTCATTAAAGTCATTTTTCACGCGTCGAGCGTGTCGTGCCTGCTCATAGAGGTCTTGCGCTTCGCGGGTATCGGTCGTTGGGTTATCACCCAGCGTATAGGTATCCATGACGCGCATAGACTGGCGCATCTCTGGAGAGGGTGCAGCGACAGGTCTCGCAGCCCCCACCTCGTTGATGACAGCCTCCTCCACATTCCCATCGGGCGAGGTCTCAGAAGTACGCTCTACCCAAGGCGTGTGCATTAGCTTCCGCATGAGCTCGTTTTGACGCTCCGCAGTCCAATTTTGCGATGGGGACGACTTCTGACGCACGCGACTACTCCTCTGTTGGGCAATCAGACGTACAAAGGGATTATCTAGCCCACACTCGCGCTGTAGGATGTGAGACAGAGCGGCACGCGCCCGGCAGACGGTTTGGCGCTCCCTGTCTGTCTCTGGAGCCACTTTGGCTCCCTCCTCGCGCTCAAGGTCTCTTGCCATGTCCCTTTGCAGAGCGGCAAGATAGTTTGCCGGAATGGTCTGCAAAGCACGGGTCAGAGCTGTACGAAATGACTGTCGTTCATCCTGCTCCACCAGAGCCTCTTCTGGCTGTTCGCTAGAGGTCCCTGAAGCGAGCGTATCACGCAAGTAAAGAGCGTTCTCTGTGCCACCCACCTGCCCTCGGAGGGGCTGTTCGAGTGAGATAGTGGGTAACTCTCTTCGGCTGAGACGCTCCGCATCACTGATCACAGAGCGGATACAACGAGAAAGATAGGCAACGGGGTCTGGGAAGATACTCGTGAGAGCCTCTTCAAATCCCTGTTGGCGAAGTTGAATGTCGGTCTGGTATTTTCGGGTTGCAACACGCGCCATTTTACGGCACGCCTCCGCCATTGCTACATAGCAATCGTTTGCGCTGAGTCTTGGCGGAATGGTGCGACCATCTTCCAACAGACGTGGGTTGCTGAGAAGCGAGATGGTACGCGCGGCAAACTTGCGTCGTATCACCTCAGCTGCCTGTACCGGCTCGATGTCTAACTCTGAGGGCGGTAGCCCTGTAGAGGACAGGAGTCGGGCGTCTAATAATGAGTTGTGCGTTGTCACGGACATCCTCCTGCGCCCGGAAGTCGAATGCTAGTATAACATGGGACGGATGGTTATAACTCTACAGACGTTCCGAAACGGAATTTCGTGACAGGGGCGGACGAAATATTTTCGTAAATTGTTTTTCACCCCAGACAAACGATATTCCTTCTTTTCTTTTGGACGATTTTTTCATTGTAAAGTTCTGATCAAAGTGACTCTTTTTGTACATTGCCCCAACACCCGCCTTTTTGCTCCGTCTTCTACATTGTCTGAGCTAATTCAGCCACCACGAACAACACTCTATAGGAGAAAACCATGTCCAAACACGCAACACAGGACGAGCCACAGGAGCCAGGGCATATTAGCAATATCGGTCTTTTCGACCTACGAGGCGCCCAAAACCCTGAAGATTTGCAACATATCACAAGGATAAGCAACGTGGGCAGTATTCTTATCCCAGAACACCTCTTGGCTGTCCTCACACGCATCCCCATGACCAACGTAGGAACCACCATTGGAATCCCTGCGGGAGAGAAAATCAAGATTCAATCGGGGCAGCTCAGGCTTTCAGGCGAGATGTTTGCCAATGGCGCACCAGATGAGATTCTTCTCCTAATGGGGCAAGTCTCTATCAATTCTCCAGTCGCCTCTGTGGGATATAAAGAGGTCTGGATATACGGACAGGGGTTTGCGCTACGCGGAAGCGAAAGCACATTGGGCGCAAAACTGGGACGTGTTAGCGGGCAACTTATCTACCTCCCCGCCGAAGCACGACTCTTTATGGGTTCCGAGAGCATTGACCGTGAGTTTCTAGAGCTTTTGCCGGAGCCACGCGCCTTTGTGGTCATGGGAGAGCTTCGTTTTGCAGAAGACGTGACCGCAGAACTTATCAAGAGCAAAATCAAAGAGATCGTTCTCATGGGGTGCCTTGTTGTACCCTCACACGTTCGCTCCCTCGTCATGGCACTCACACCAGAGAAGATGGGCGAAATTATCTCCACGGAAGAGGCAGAACGGCGCCACAAAGCAGAAAATGATGAGTCCGACGACGACACAGACGTTCAATAATCTCTACCAAGCACACCATAGAGTTCTCTATGCCTATCTGCTGGGACAGACGGGGGATAAAGAGAGTGCCTCCGATCTTTTGCAGGAGACTTTTGTCCGTGTGTGGAAACACTGGGATGACCTAGAGCGTATACCAGAAGACCGCAGACGTTTTTGGCTCTTGGCGATTGCCAAAAACAGGCTACGCGATCTTCAACGCAAACAGACAACCCTTTGGCGCACAGAGTCCACACTCCGTGAACAGCTCAAGACCCAAGAGGCGGCGGGGAACCCGGTGAAAAGTGCGGAGACGCAGGAGCTACATGCTCGCCTGACAGAGGCGATATGCCAACTGCCGGAAAACCTGCGCCTCATTCTCACCCTCTCTTTGGTTGGTGAAATGACAAGTGCCGATATTGGCGCACTGCTCGAAATGCCTGCAACGACAGTGCGCCATAAGCTAAGACAGGCTCGAATCTCAATCTCACAGACGCTTCAGCGAGACGAAATATGACACCCGATACAGATGCACAAGAGTTCCCCGAACTAGAGAGCCTCCTCATGGCATGGGGAAAAGAAAACCGCCTTCAACCCCACGAAGCCGAGGGAATTTGCCTCAATGCTCTCCATGCGGGAAACCTCACACAAGAGCCTCTTTCTTATCAGTGGTGGAGAGACATTTTCACGCCACCTGCCCCCCTCTCTCCTGCTCTTCTTGCTCCTCTCTGGCAAGTGGATCGTTTCGTACAAGAAGCCATGGCTCGCGCTTTCGCGTTCAATATCAAGCAACCCACCCTGAATAGCACCTTTTCTATCCCCTCAAAGTGAAAGACCCGTAAGATTACGGAGCAGATTTGCCAATAATTGGAATAGTTACCCTCTCTCAGAAGTGAGGTTTGCATATGTCCGATCAGGCACAAGGGTTGCGTTCACTTGCCCATCACACGAAACAAAGCTCGAACTCCGTCAAAACCATCGCCCCTTCCCTCCCCAAATTGGCGCGGACTATCGCCATAACCGGAGGAAAAGGTGGGGTGGGCAAAAGTTGCATCGCTGCAAATATGGCGTTGCTCTTGGCACAGAGCCAGCATGAGACTCTCCTCTTCGATGCCGATTTGGGATTGGCGAACGCGCATCTCCTCTTTGGGGTGCAACCAGAATTGACTCTGGATAACCTGCTTCGAGAAGAGTGCGCCCTGAGAGATACGCTTATGCCTGTGGCTCCCCATCTCCACCTACTCTCAGGGGCAACCTCACTCACCGATCTGCGATCCCTTAGCCCAACACGTCAAGAGCGTTTCACCCAACGCTTTAGACGACTCGACGCGTTTGCAGAAACCGTTATTATAGACACAGGAGCGGGGCTTTCCTCAAATGTCACCACCTTTTTGAGAACAGCGGAGGAGATCATTGTCGTCACCATACCAGAAATAACTGCCCTTGCTGACGCCTACGCAACAATCAAAGTGACTCTTTCAGAAAACCCAAGCGCGAAAGTTCACCTCCTTGTGAACCGCGCACAAGACGCCCGCGAAGCCCGATTTGTGGCAAGCCGGCTTCAGCAAATGACCGAACAGTTTTTAGGAACCCCGATAGGGTATCTGGGTTTTCTGCCACAAGAGGAGGCAGTGCGAGAATCGGTACGTCTACAAACCCCCTTTGTACTGTCGCGCCCAAATAGTTTGGCAAGCCACCAACTCCTCGCCATCGTTCACAGATTGGGCGTAAACCCTGCCTTTGGGCGTAAGCGAAGAGGCGTGAGTGCCCTTCTGCATGAAAAAACCTCCCCTATTACACAAATTTTGCCACGAGAGAGACATCGTGCTCGCAAAGAGCAGGAGATTGAGGCTGCGCTCTGGAATAGTATTCCAGCCATGAGGTCATGTCTGTGCTAAAACAACACGCCCTGCCCGTTGCAAAAAAGGCTCGTTTTGGGGTATACCTTCTCACACAATGCAGTGAGAGTGTTGTTTCCTCTGCTTTCTTTTGTGTAATGCTAAAGAAAGTGCTATCACAGTCAAGAGGAACATACTCGTGACATCGCTTGTTTACCAACTGCCGACGGTATTGGGGACGCTTGCCGGAATGCTCGTCACGCTCGTGAGTATCGTGAACGAGACATCCCCCACGACCTGTTTGGTAAAAGCGGTGGCGGCTTTTGCGGTCTTTGCGGGCTTCGGAATGATACTCCGCTATGCCCTAACGAATATTGAGGAGCAAGAGGGTTCGAGGCGGGAGACTGGGCAAGGGGATCATTCCTCAAACACACCAGAGCTGACCCTCGAATCTGTTCGCCCCGGAGCCTCTGTCGCAGAGCTATTGGGGGAAGCCCCTTCAAACTCGTTGTCACAAGAAGAGACCACCGCCGCCTAACAAGCCACGAGCGCATTCCCTGCAATACCATTTGTCTATCTCATTAGGCAGGGAGCCGTAGACATTGTTGACCACATCATAAATCCGCGATTCATGGGCGCAGTTCAGGGGGCAATCCAACCTAAAAGCGCGGGATGCCCTCATAGAGCATTACGTCTATTTGGTTAAGATCACCTCTGGGCGTGTGGTGAGCAACATTCCACCAAGCCTTGAGCGTGAAGATATTATTAGTGCGGGCGCAATGGGGTTGATAAAAGCCGTCAATCAGTTTGATCCCGGTCGCCAAGTCAAGTTTGAGACCTATGCGATTGCTCTCATTCGTGGCGCCATTCTGGAGATGTTGCGCGAGGACGATTGGGTTCCGCGTTCCGTTCGGGATCGGCTCAAGCTCCTCGAAAGAACCTACAAAGAGCTAGAGAGAAGACACTCTCGCCCCGCTACTGAAGCCGAAGTCGCGGCAGAACTCAACCTCGAAACCGAAGAGTTTCAAAAACTCCTCCTCGAAGCAGGACGCTCCTCTCTCCTCTCTTTTGAAGAGGTGCTTATCTGTGGTGATAGCAATGAACATCTTCATATCTCCGACGTGCTCCAAGATGAAACCGCCCTCCCTGCCCTAGAGCTAGAGATTCATGAGCGCAAAAGAATGCTTGGGAAAGCGATAGATCGCCTTCCTGAACGAGAACGCCTTGTTATCTCCCTCTACTACTTTGAGGGGCTAACCTTCAAAGAGGTTGGCAAGACCCTCACTATCTCCGAATCCCGCGTCTACCAACTCCACACGCAAGCTGTTATCCGCCTCAAAGGCTATCTACAACGAGATGATGCCCTGTTCCAGTAGATAACAAAATATGACCCCCAAAATCTCTGTACATGATAACGAGATACGCTCTTATATTGTTGATGGTCAAGAGCAAAAAATAGTTCTCCATACTGTCTCCCCTTCATATCCCCCAAAGCTGACGGATGTGTACTTTAATGGAGTAGCCATCTATTACTTTGGAGGGGACTACTTCTCCAATATACTCTTTAACATTTCTGAGATCGAGATCGAAGCAATGCTCGAACTCTTCAAAGAGGTTGTTCTTTACGCCTATAGTGACTATTTTTCGCTACAATCCAAAGGCGAAGCCCAGGTCGCTAAAGAGATACGCGAACGCCACCTCAAAGCCTTTGTTATTCGTGCCTCCATGGGGCTAGGGGGCTTTGTGCTTTGTAACGAGATGCAGTTCGTTATGCTTTCAGAGCCTAGAGTTTCCTCGGTATAACCCCAAACGCCTCCTTCCTAAAATATTTCACACTTTTTCCACTTTTAACGCTTGGTCAGTATTCTCGTATACACCCTCGTAACGCCCCTAGGAGACAATAGAGAGGTAACGGGCAAAAGCCCGAACACAGAAGGGTATATCTCGGATGCTCACGCCTTCGTAAATACCCGTCCACAATCTATCGACTTGAGACTGCATAGACAGTCCACGAGACCCCCAAAACGCTTACTCTAAAGCAAAATCGATCTTGGGGCAACCAAAACAAAAGGAAAAGTGATGAAAAATTGGAAATTCTATCCGAAAGCGATTATGCAACTTTTTGCAGTAGGAATGCTGCTAATGTCTGCCGTAGGTGCTAGCCTCGCTACAACCTATAACGTGGGTCCCACCGCTGGCTACCTTGCCAAGCTCTCCGATGTACCTTGGAGAACACTAAACGCGGGCGACATCGTGAATATCCATTATCAACCCAATGGCTACCACGAGATCATCCACATTTCGAGATCGGGAACAGCAGCACAACCGATTATCATTCGTGGGATACCCGATCCCGCTACAGGCGACCTCCCCGTCATTGATGGTAACGGAGCCATTATGGACCCGCACGTCGATTTTCGTAGCACCGTCTTTGAGAACTTCGGCGTGATCATTGTGACCGCAGCAAAAAAGAACTACAACTACGGAGTCACGTTCCCCTCATGGATCACCATCGAGTCACTCGACATTCGGAACGCGCTCTACAAGAAAGACGGCTCCCTCTCATTCACCGATGTACACGGCAAAAACCGTATCTTTGACCCGTTCGCCTGTGGCATCTACATAGAATTTGCCCAACACCTCACCATTCGAGGCTGTGAAATCAGCTTCAACGGCAACGGTATCTTTGCAAACTCGAAGAACCAAGCGGCTCAATGCTCGAAAGACCTGCTTATCGAAGCCAACTATATCCATGACAACGGGCAACCCGTTATTCCCGGCTTGAGCAATGGCTTCCATGAGCATAACGTCTATATCGAGTCCGATGGTGCGGTATATCAATACAACAGATTTGGTCCCCTGCGTGCAGGCTGTCATGGAACGATGATCAAAGACCGCTCTGCCGGAACGATCATCCGCTACAACGAGGCTATCAGTACCGAGTGTTCCAACATCTTCGCGATCCTCGACCCTCAAGGTGGCTCAGGCTACCTAGAGTTCAAGTCGTATTACCCTGATGCCTATGTCTATGGTAACGTCATCACGATGAAGCCAAGCTCAAACAGTCAGTCTTCTATCGTCTGGTTTGGAGCCTATAACGGCAAAACCTTCTACCCAACCGAACATCGTGGCACACTCTACTTCTACAACAATACTGTCGTCAACCATCAGGGTAACGTCTCTATTTTTGAGCTGACAGATTTGCCCTACACACCCACCCCCGACATTTTTGAGAAAGTGGACTGCCGTAACAACATTATTTATACCGATACCTCGGTCAACGCAAACGTCTACAAAGCAACAAGAATGATCATTTCGGGCGCAAATGCTCACCTCGACATGGGTAAAAACTGGCTCAGCCCAAAAACAACCAAACTTTGGCTAGGGCATGAGGGTGGTAGCGTCGTTAGTGGTTGGGCAAACCAGATTGTAGGCGATGCGGGAAACCTCAACGATCCCCACTTTGTGGACATGGCAACCCGTAACTACCGTTTAACAACCGCCTCAAAGAGTGTCGATCAAGCGGGTGTTCTGAATCCTGAAGTGCTGACACACGGTTTCAATATTACAGAGCAGTACAACCCTCCCATGAAGCACCGCAGTCGCCCCGTTCTAGGTGTCGCCTCCGATCTAGGAGCCTATGAGGGAACTCCGGCAGACACCATTATCGTGGTGAATAACTCGTCTGGAAGCATTGGCACAACCAAAAGCCTGACTGCGGTCTTGAAGCAGTACTTCACGGGCGCCAAGATTGCAAACAAAACGCTTACCTTCTCTATCGGTGGAACGGTACTTGGTTCGGGAGTGACCGATGTCAACGGCAAAGCCACACTCTCCTACAAACTACCGGAGTCATTCGGTGTAGGCGTTCAGCCACTCTCGCTCAGTTTTGCAGGCGATGCTCCCTACAACCCTGGCACAGGCTCCGGTTCGCTCACGATCAATAAGGCTCCCACCAAGCTCTACATACCAACACGGTCTGGCAAAGTGGGCGCAAAAATAAATCTCAAAGCAAAACTGTACCGAACCACCGATTCCACTCTCCTGCATGGTAAGGTAGTTCACTTCCAAATCGATGGTGTCGATGTCGGAAGCACGACAACAGTAGCGGGCTACGCGCATCTGCCCTACACGATCTCAAACACATTGAGCGTCGGAGATCACTCTATCACCACAACCTTCGATGGGGACGCACTCTACCTCAACGTTACTAACAGCGGCGGAGTGATCACCGTAACCCCCTAGCCCACTCACAAACGGATCACTCCCCTGCCTTATACTTTGAAGCAGGGGAGTTCTCTTTCCAAAAGTACACAACTTGCTACCTGTAGGCAGGAAAAACAGTTTGTCGCGGAGAAGAGTCCTCCACTATGCTTGGAGGACTCTTCTCATGCTTATCAGCAAAACACTACTCACGCTCGGAATCGCCGCCCTCGCCATCTCGTCACCGCTTCTCAGCAAAGCGCAGGAATCGCTCCCTCTTTATATCGGAACCTACACCGGTGAGTTGAGCAAAGGGATTTATCGCACCACCCTAAACCTGAAAGACGGCACGCTTTCCAAACCAGAGCTGGTCGCGGAGACCAGTAGCCCCTCGTTTCTTGCGTTCCACCCAAACGGAAAATATCTCTACGCCGTCAACGAAGATAAGGAATTTAACGGCGAAGAGAGCGGTGCTGTCAGCTCTTTCCAAATCGACCCTGCGACAGGGAATCTCACATCGCTCAATCAGGTCTCCTCTCACGGAGTGTGGCCCTGCCATGTTATGCTCGACAAGGCGGGGAAATTTGCCTATGTTGCAAACTATGCAGGCGGAAATTTTGCGGTCCTGCCCCTGCTTGAAGATGGATACCTCGGGGAGGTGATGCAGATCGTCTCACGCTCTGGGAAGCTAGGCTCCAACCGTGCCCGACAAGACAAACCGCACCCCCACTCTCTCAACTTTTCGCCGAACTTCCACTATATTGTCGGATGCGATCTGGGAACAGATTCCGTCCTCACCTATCATGCCGATAGCAGAACAGGCAAGCTCACTCCCGCACAGACCCTACATCTCTCCTCTGGAACGGGACCCCGCCACTTTGCTTTTCACCCAAACAGCAAATTTGCCTTTGCAAACGGAGAGTTGGCTTCCACACTCACCTCTCTACGGTATTCGGCAAACACAGGAGAGCTGATCCCCATTCAGACCCTCTCCACTCTCCCAAAAGATTTCAAAGGTGAGAACACGACCGCCGAGACAAAGGTACACCCCTCCGGCAAGTTCGTCTATGTCTCCAACCGGGGACACCACAGCATCGCCGTTTTCTCTGTGAACCCTGCAACGGGAAACATCACTTTCGTTGGCAACGATTCGACTCAGGGCAAAACACCCCGCAACTTCAATATTGACCCCTCTGGGAAGTTTCTCGTTGCCGCGAATCAAGATTCCAATAGCCTCGTCGTGTTTCGCATCTCGCCAACCACAGGACGCCTCACCCCAACAGGAAGCAAAGTGACAGTAGGTAAACCCGTCTGCGTCCGGTTCTATACAAAGTAGCAAACCCCGTAAGCAAAGGGGAGAATGCATTCCCGCGCACTCTCCCCTTTTTCAGAGAATCCCCCCGATTTGGGGTACACTATTGGGTATGGTATACACATACCAATATTCTTTAAGGAACCCCACGAATGCGAAAGATTGTTTTGGTCTATTCGGGAGGATTGGATACCTCCGTCTGTATTCCCCTCATGCGCGAAGAGTATGGCTTTGACCATATCATCACCGTTACCGTCGATGTAGGGCAGCCTCGCGAAGATATTCAACAGGCAACAGAGCGTGCTAACCAACTTGGCACAGAGCACTACACTCTTGATGTACGTGCGGAGTTCATTGAGCAGTATTGCTGGCCCGCCGTCAAGAACAATGGCGACTATCAGGGCTACCCCATCTCCACCAGTATTGCCCGCCCCCTCATTGCCCTCAAAGCTGCTGAGAAAGCAATCGAACTGGGCGTAACCTCCTTTGGACACGGGTGTACAGGCAAAGGCAATGACCAATTCCGCATTGAGTATATCATTCGCACCCTGCTTCCAGATGCCGAGATCATCGCCCCCATGCGCGAAGGACGCCTCCTTCCCAATGGGAGCCGCGAGCCTTGGACACGCACAGAAGAGCTAGAGTACGCAAGTGCACACGGTCTCACCATCCCACAAAACAAAGACAAAATTTGGAGCATCGACGAAAATCTTTGGGGAAGAAGTATTGAAGGAGGGCATCTTGAAGAGCCAAATTATGCCCCGCCAGAAGAGATTTTTGTCTGGACTCGCTCTCTGGAAAATTGCCCAAACACCCCACGCCTCATCACCCTTGGGTTTGAAAACGGGCTCCCCGTCAGCATAGATGGAGTGAACCTCTCGCCACTCGATCTCGTCACCCAACTCCACGCCATTGCAGGTGAGCACGGTGTCGGACGTGTGGACATCATGGAAGATCGAATGCTCGGCTTGAAAGTGCGCGAAAACTACGAGTGCCCCGCCGCCGTCGTACTCTTGCAGGCGCACAAAGCTTTGGAAGCACTCGTCTGCACTCAAGGCGAACTCAAATTCAAGGCAAGCGTGGATCGAGAATGGGGAGAACTCGCCTATAAAGGGCTTTGGTACGACCCTCTTAAAGAGGACCTCGAAGCCTTCACCGACAAAATTCAAGATCGTGTGACAGGAACCGTAACCCTCCGCCTTGCAAAAGGAAGCTCCGTTGTTGTTGGGCGTGCCAGTAAGTACGCACTCTATAATGAAGACCTCGCTTCCTTCGATAGTAAGACATTCGACCAAAGCGATTCCGAGGGCATGGTCAAGATTCATGGTCTGCAATCCCGAATGTACTGGAAACTGCGACAGGGCAAGTAGGGAGACATATCTTTGAATAAGCTATGGGGAGGGCGTTTTGAAGGAACGATGGACGCCCTCATCGAAAAACTGAATAACTCCCTGCCTTTTGACTCACGCCTCTGGCGCGAGGATATTGCAGGCAGTATCGCTCATGCCACCATGCTTGGAAGCACGGGGATTCTCTCACAAACGGACTCACAGGAGATCGTTATGGGACTGGAGAGCCTTCGAGATGCTCTTACGTCTGGGGCAGTCTCTCTGCCTTCCGATGCCGAAGATGTGCATACCGCCGTTGAGAGCTTGCTAAGGGAACGCATTGGAGCCGTTGCAGGCAGACTGCACACAGCCCGTAGCCGCAACGACCAGATAGCAACCGATATTCGCCTTCACCTTCGCTCTGCCTGTGACGCCATTGAGAAAGAGATCACCGCCTTTCAGCAAACACTCCTCACCCTCTCAGAAAAGGAGATGGAGACCATTCTTCCCGGTTGCACCCACCTCCAACACGCACAGCCCATTGTCTTGGCACACCACCTACTCGCCTACTTTTGGATGCTGGATCGTGACAAAGAACGGCTGAGAGAGACCCGCAAACGTGTCAATCGGCTCCCCTTGGGAGCAGGGGCTTTGGCGGGTACAGGCTTTCCCATCGACCGCCAACAGGTTGCAGACATTCTGGGCTTTGAACAGGTTCTTCCCAATAGCCTCGACGCCGTCGCAGATAGAGATTTTCTGATCGAGTTCCTTGCGTTCGCCTCCATTCTTGCCATGCACCTCTCCCGCCTCGCCGAGGAGATTATTCTCTGGAATACCCCTGAGTACAGCTATATTCTTTTAGATGATTCTGTGACGACGGGCAGTAGCATTATGCCCCAGAAAAAGAACCCCGATGTGGCGGAGCTTGTGCGAGGCAAAACAGGGCGAATATACGGCTCACTTGTCACGCTTCTGACCTTGATGAAAGGACTCCCCCTCACTTACAACAAGGACTTGCAAGAGGATAAAGAGCCTGTCTTTGATGCTATAGACACTCTCATGGTGGTACTCCCTGCCCTCAATATGACCCTCTCCACTGCCACTTTTCAACGTGAACGTATGGCGGAAGCGGCGCGGGGAGACTACTCCACAGCAACCGACCTTGCCGACTATTTGGTTCGGCAAGGGCTTCCTTTCCGGGAGGCACATGAGGTTGTGGGGAGAGTTGTCCGCTATGGAATTGAGACAGGGCAACCTCTCGAAGCCCTAGATGCACCCACACTTTCCGGTTTCCATCCCCTGCTTGCAGTGAACCCAGAAGGCGCACAAGAGGTAGTAACCCTGCAATGGAGCGTTCAGGCACGTCGTTCCCAAGGCGGCACAGCTCCCGAAGCGGTTCGTGCCCAATGGAAGCAGGCAGAAGCCCGCCTCAAAGAGTAACAGGAGTGACCTCGTTAGGAGAAATTACCATCGTGATAATTCAAACCATACCCCTTACCCAGATTTCTGAAGACCCCACCCAACCCCGCAAACTCCTCAATGAAGAGAGCCTACAGGGCTTGGCAGATAGTATTCGTCAGCACGGAGTGCTAAACCCTATCACCGTGACCTCGAACGGCGAAGGAGGCTATATCGTCGTTACAGGAGAACGCCGTTGGAGAGCGTCTGGAATGGCACGCCTCGAAAGCATCCCCTGTATCGTCACCGAGATAGACCCTGAAGAGCGTCTTACCCTACAACTCATCGAGAACCTACAACGCGAAGACCTCCAACCGCTGGAAAAGTCGAAAGGGCTGAGCCATGTCAAAACAACACTCAACCTCACCAATCGAGAAGTGGCGCGTCGGCTCGGAATCTCGGAGCGTTCTATAGGCTACCTCCTTGACCTTCTGGATTTGCCTGAGGAGATCGGGGAAGCCGTAGTATCTAGCCCCAACCGCCCCTCCGATGGACAACTGACCGAAAAACATGCCCGTTTTCTGAAACAACTAAACGCCAAACCAGAGATTCAGACGGCAGTGGTAGACAGGATTCGTGATGAAAAGCTGACAGGAGAAGACACGGGCAAACTGGTGAAGGCACTTCGCAAAAAACCAGAAAGATCACAAGAGATTCTGAAAAGCCCAATGGATCATCTGGAAGAGTTTTTTGGAGAGGACCCCGCAGGTGTCGTTTTCGGGGGAGATGCACAGCCCCAAGAGGCACGCCTCTCTATTTATGCACAGCGGATTCTCGACTTTCTGCCGTCCCTATCGGGGATTGCCCTCAACCAATTAAGCGTCGGAGAGGCTCAGCAGATAGAAGACTCACTCACCTCTCTCAAAATGGCAGTCGATAGCCTCTTGAAGAGTTGTAAGGATCGAATAGGAGAGTAGAATGGCAACCGAATTTTCGTTTGATGTAATCTCAAAAGTGGAAATAACCGAGGTCAAGAACGCCCTTGATCTGGCAGAGCGTGAGATCACCACGCGCTACGACTTCCGCAATACCAAAACCCAGATCAATCTGGAAGGCGAAACGATTAAGATCGTCTCCGACGATGAATATCACCTCGAGACGGTGAAGGACATCATTCGCAGTCGATTCGCCAAGCGGGAAATCTCCCTCAAATCGTTGGAGTATGGCAAGATCGAACCTGCGAGCGCGGGCTGTCTTCGACAGGTTATTACCATCAAGCAGGGCATTCCCACAGAAGAGGCGAAAAAGCTTACCAAAGAGATCAAAGCCTCTGGTATCAAGGTGCAGACCCAAATTCAGGGGGAGCAGTTGCGCGTTACTGCCAAAGAGAAGGACGCCTTACAAGCGGTGCAGAAGCTCATCAAAGGAATGGAAGACCTCTCCTTCGATGTCAGCTTCTCCAACTACCGCTAGGAACTAAGTCTCAAGGGGCACTTTTCCGATGGAGAAGCCGTCGAGACAATTTTTGCCTCTCCAAAACGTAGGCACGATCTCCTAAACCATTCCTTGTTCAGCGCAGAGCCTCTTTTTAGTCACATGGACTAGAGAGAGGCTCTTTTGTGATTTGGAGGTGGTGCAAAAGCAAAAATCCCCTCTATGGTATTAAGCCACAGAGGGGATAGTGGGAGACGCACGACCCACATCTAGCGCAACCCTAAAAGCTTGCCTGTCTGAACATCAAGACGAATTTCAGAGGCTCCATGAGAAGCGATATTATTGCCGCTCTTGTCCCATACCCCCGCAAAGTCCCCTCGAAGAGTTCGCACACTGCCCTCCGTTTGAACCGTGGGCTTGCCCACAGAACGGTTTGCAGCCTGGAAGGGTATCACATAATCCACCTCGCCATTAGTTGCAGAGAAACTAACGAGCACCCCACTAATCGTAAATCCTGTTCCTGACACTGTACTCCAATTCGGCGCAGAGAGATTCCAGAAGCGCAATGCACTGAGTGTGACAGCACTCGTCATCGGCTCTAATTGCATGAGAAGGCTGGAGCCTTGATTGTTCTGTCCAGTCAGCGGAGTCAAGACCACCTGACCGAAGTCACTTGCGTTTGTGGTTTGATAGACGAGGACACTCTTCGCCAATGCCCCTTGCTTGGAGAATAGGAATCCAGAGGCTTGTGCAAACGGAGCCGTGCTTCCGCCCACAAGTACTCTGCGGGTGAAGAAGGGAGACCAATCGGTTGCGGTGCTAGGTTTCAGATCATTGGTGAGACGTAGCTGGAAGGCACCATCTGCTTTCATGGTATAGACCTGATTGGAGCCAGAGCGATCACTCAAAAACGTGAGATGAGTTCCATCAGGCGACCAAGCAGGAGCAGAATCGTTATTCGCATTGCTGGTGACTCGTGTCTGTTTGGAGCCATCGGCAGCCATCACATAGACTTGGTAGGTTCCATCACGATTTGTTTGGAACGCGATCCGGGAGCCATCTGGTGACCAAGTAGCATGATCATCTACAGAGCCGTTGACTGTCAAGCGGGTCTGTCCTGTACCATCAGGCTTAATCGTGTAAAGCTCTTGGTTGCCATCCTTCGAGGTGGTAAACAAAAGCCGGGAGCCGTCGGGTGACCAAGAGGGATACCAGACGTTGAGCTGGATGTTCGTAACCTGTTTCACGCTAGTGCCATCCACGTTCATCGTAAAGACTTCAGGAAAGCTGTTTCGGTTACTAATAAAGACGATCTTGGTTCCATCGGGAGACCATGAGGGCATGATGTCGTTTGCACCATGAACCGTCAGGCGCGTTTGCTTGCTCCCGTCACTGTTCATCACATAGACTTCAGGATTGCTATCCCGTGTACTAGAGAAGACGATCTTGGTTCCATCGGGTGAAACAGCGGGGTCGTTATTACTTGCGGCACTACT
>CAMCUQ010000057.1 GCA_945878775.1 Chthonomonas calidirosea | reverse complement strand
GTGTGAACAGCGGGATTATACGGTAGACTAGAGAGGACATCAGGTACTCCGGGAAGAGGATTTGTTTGGCGACTTAACTCTACCTCAGAAGTTGCCTGATGTCGTAACACACTTTTTGTCTACATACTTTTACCGGAAACTAAAGTAATGTGGAATAGAATTTTCTATAATCGGGTGACGCTTCATTTGCTTTTACTGGTGAGCTTGCTCCTAAGTATCCCCTCCTTTGCTGTAGCGCAGTTTAAGCCTTCCCCCCTCTCTGCCCCGAGAACAGGCTTCCCCCTGCCCAGTGACCCCAATGTGCAACTCCTGCGTAAGATGCTTCATCCTAACACCGACTATGTGGGAGAGCAGACTACCGAGCTGACAGAATTTGGTGGACGTCTCTCACAACAGAAGGTTTTTGGAGATTCGAAAGCGCGTGTGCGACGCGATTACCTCACCCCAGAGGGTCTCCAGGGCGATATTATGATTACCCTGCCGAATCGCTATTTCTACTATCACCGGCGCACCAATGTGCTGGATGTTGCTTTCTGGCCCAATGAAGAGACTGGACGCCAACGCAAGCTGATGCAAATGGTGATGCAAGGACGTGTTGTGGTGGAACGTGTGGGGAATGAGCGGGTTGCAGGGCGTGATGCCGTTATTCTGCAGATTACCCCCCGACAACCAAGCGTTCAATCGAGGCAAGTAAAATTTTGGATCGATCCTGACACGGGGATATTGCTCAAGAACGAAATCTCGAATACCAAAGGGCTTGTCTCTCGTTCCTACTTTACAAACATCGTGGTGGGCAATGGGGCAATAATTTTGCCCCGCCTCTTTGAAGCACCCAGTTTTCCAAAGATGCTTCCGAATCCGCTACTCCCTCCACAACCCCAATACCGTAATCTGGAAGAGGCGCAGGGAAAACTGCCTTTCCAACCCCTCCTGCCCTCCACAGTCCCAAAAGGATTCCAAATAACAGGAGTCTGGAGCATCTTACCTGCACGGATGGCAGCACAACACCCTGCCATTATTCTACGCTATGGGGATGGAATGGAGTCGTTTACCCTCTTTGAGAGGCTTTCACCGGAACCCATGAAGAGCATGCTAGATAAGCCGCGCCCATTGCGACGTGGACGCAGCATTGTCCACTGGGTTCTTTCTGCACCAGAGGGCAAAATGGTCGGTTTGACCTATATCGGTCATCTCTCCCCGGAGCAGGTGGATGCACTTATCGCCTCGGTTCGGTAATGAGAGGGTTCGCTACGCTAGTTTATAGATATGCCCCGTGTTTGAGGCAATCGTAATACCACCGGGGTCACGGGTGATGGGGTTCGTATTCTGTGTAGGATTCGTGCTTAGTGTAGGGTTGTTCACCCCACCTATTGTGTCTGAGACGCTACCACTCCCTCCACCGCAACCTGCAAAAACAAGTAGCGGTAGTACTACAAGACCGATACCAAAGAACCTACTGCTATAACGCATATGTCCTGTCCTCTCCCGCACTCGTTGTTATTGCACACGCAAAACCGTTCCTGTTTTGGCATCCACCCGAACGCTGGAGGCTCCTTGTGGGGCAATATTTTTGCCAGAACCGTTCCACACTCCCAAGAAATTTCCGTTGGCAATGATCTGCCCATTTTCTCGTTTCATACTTGGCTTTCCCGTGCTATTCTTTGTGCGATGCCGTGAGTGTCATTCAACCCTCTCCTGGACGGCTATAATTGAGGACGAGTTCCGAAAAAAGTTGCATCTTGAGCAGGGATAGTGCCTCCTCTACGCGAAAGTGCAAAGGAGGCACCTTTTTCTTTAGGAGAAGGCAGAAACCAACCCTGAAGCGTATCGGTTTTGTCTTTCCGATAGGCTTGAAGGGAACCCAATAATCTATTTTGGAACGGGAGCGGAAACAGATGTATATCTCGATTCGAGATGAGGTAGTGTTTGCAGCAGGCTATGCCTCTCTAGCAGAGGGCTTGAAAGGCTTGGAGATTGAGGCAGTGGAACTCTTTGTGGATCGTAACGACACGGTTCCTGCCCTCTCTCCTGAAGGCGAGAAAACCCGCCTTAATCTGACGATACCAGAGGAAGTAGAGACCCTGAAAGCACAGGCGAAAGCACATAATATTCGTATTGCGGCTCTCTGCATGGGCAACGACTTCAACGCAGAAGACAAAGATTTTGAGGTGGCTTGGGCAGCAAGGACGATTCGTGCGGCAGAGCAGTTGGGAGTTCCTGCCATTCGTATCGACGCCATCATGCACGGAGAGCGGGAACTCTCACTGGAAGAGCGACAAACGCTCGTTGCAACCATGATCTGGCGCATTCTGGACGCTACTTCTGATTCTGCGGTGGAGTTGGGGATAGAGAATCATGGCTTTCAAGGCAATGACCCCGCCTTTTTAGAGGGGTTATTGGCAAAAGTTGGCTCTCCAAGATTGGGCTTGACTCTCGATTCGGGAAACTTCTATTGGCGTGGCTGGCCCCTCTCTCATATCTACTCTATCTTCGAGCAGTTTGCCTCCCGCGTGAAACATACCCATATTAAGAACATTCGCTACCCCGAAGAGATTCGTGAGACGGAGCGGGAGATTGGGTATGAGTATGGCAAATATGTGAGTCCCATTCACGAGGGAGACATCGATCACGCGCGCTATTTCCAAGCCCTCAGCAAGGCAGGCTATGATCGTGATCTCTGCCTAGAGGACGAATCGCTTGGCAAGTATTCTGTGGAGGAGCGAAAGGCGAATCTGCGTGCTGCCGCCGCCTTCTTCCGCGCTCAGATCGCACAAGTCTGAGCCTAGCACAGCGGCAGAAGCATTTTGGGGAGAAAGAGAGAGGACTAATGTCGGATCAGAGCATGGATTGGACACGCCGTGCATTGTTGCAAGGGGCAGGGGGGACTCTCCTTGCCTCCTCTCTCCCTCGCTCTCTAAAGGCAAACAGGGAGACACAGAGTGTCAATGCTCTCTTGGAGCCAATACGAAGCGAACACGATCTGCCTGCGCTTGCCGTGGTCGTACTCAAAAGAGGCAAGATTGTGGGGCAGGGCGCAGTGGGGGGTCGCAAATATGGTGACGCTACTCCTGTCACTCTCCAAGATAAATTCCATCTTGGCTCTTGCACCAAAGCAATGACGGCGCACCTCTGTGCAGTTCTGATCGAAAAGAAAAAACTGAATCGCAATGCCACTCTCGCTAAAGCATTGCCAGATATTCCCATGCACCCCTCTTATCGGAATCTCACACTGGATCATCTGCTTTCGCACCAAAGCGGTTTCCCAAACGAGAGTTGGCTGAAAGGGCATGATTTTCAAGAGACACGCCGTTTCCCCGGCTCTCCACAAGAACAACGGGATGCCTACATCCGCGCCCTTCTCAAAGAAGCACCCGACGCACCTCCTGAATCCAAATTCATCTACTCGAACCGAAACTTTACCGTCGCGGGTGTGCTTGCAGAGCGTGCGATGGGGCTTGCTTGGGAGGAACTCATGTCAAAGTACCTCTTTCGTCCGCTACATATCACGAGTGCGGGCTTTGGCTCTATGGGAACACCCAATAAATTGGACCAACCGTGGCAACACTTTATGGCTGGCACGGCTCGAACCCCCATCCCTCCCGGACCCAACTCCGATAACCCCTCGCCTCTCGCTCCTGCCGGCACGGTGCATATGTCTTTGCCCGACTGGGCGAAGTTTGTGCAGGATCATGTTTATGGCTTGCGCGATGAAGAGGCACAACTCACAGCGGAGAGTTATAAGTACCTGCATACCCCTCTCTTCGGAGGCGAGTATATGGGCGGTTGGATCGCAACAAATCGAGGATGGGGCGGAGGCAGAGTTTTTACCCACGCGGGTAGCAATACCCAAAACTTTGCTGTGGTTTGGATGGCTCCCCTCAAAGGCTTTGCGGTCTTAGTGGCAACGAATCAAGGGGGAGATTCTGCCGCGAAGGCGTGTGATAAAGCGGCGGCTACAATGATCCAAACTTTTCTGTAGTGTTTCCGCTCATGACATATGCTTCTATTTTATCTTTACATCCTCTCTCCTATCAGCGAAGGTTGCAATTCTGCCCCAAATACGGTACACTACGCTTGATATACTCCTCTTTATGAGAGCTGCTTTCTGAAGAGGCACGTATCAAATTTCGAGAGCCGGGATTAATTGCCGAAACCGAGTCTATGCCGAAATACCTCCTTGTTTTTGAGAAGGGCGAAAGCGTCCGCTGGCTGTCCCATCTGGATATACACCGCACCTTTGAACGCGCCATTCGGCGTGCAGGATTGCCTATTGCCTTCTCCGCTGGCTTCAACCCCCGTGAACGCCTCTCCTTTGTCTCCGCCCTGGGTACAGGCATTACAGGCGCGAATGAACTCATGGTGCTAGAGCTAACAGAACCTCTTGCCCTAGATGCCATTCGCACACAATTGAATGGCGTCTTTCCCTCTGGAATTCAGGTGCTAGAGAGCCATGAGATACCCGATACCGCAGTCAAACTGCTACCCAAAGAGATAGACCGTGCAGAATACCGTGTGGTCTGTGCCTGTACAAAAGAGACCTCCTCAGAGACGATCCAAGAAGCCATCTGCAACCTACTGGCACAAGACGAGATTATGATTGCCCGTGAGCGGGATGGACGCACACGTCACGCCAATATTCGCCCCTTCCTCTTTGCCCTTCACCTCTTGCCAGAGCGCGAAAGCGACACTCGCATCCTCCTTTCCATGATCTTGGGACAGAGTGAGAGTGGAACTGCCCGCCCGCAAGAGATCGTGACGGCACTACAATTGGCGACACCTGACCTCACGCTCCGCCGCTCCCAACGGGTCTGTATGATGACCATACAAGGCAAATACCAGCTTTCACTCTCCCCACTGGCTCCCCTTTAGGGAAGCCTCAAAACGTCACATCTATAGAAAGGAGGTGACCGAGAGATGTCCAAAGAAATTATTGTGAATGTCGGAGAGCGCGAGACGCGAGTCGCCGTGCTAGAAAACGACAAACTGGTTGAACTCCATATTGAACGCTCAGAACGCGTGGTTGGAAGCATCTATAAATGCCGTGTGGTCAATGTCCTGCCTGCCCTGGACGCTGCCTTCGTCGATATTGGACTAGAGCGCAACGCTTTTCTCTATGTGGGCGATGTACTACCCACCAACGGGCAATCGACTATGAGCAACGACGAGGAGGATAGGGATAACCCAGATTCCTATAGCCTCATGGAAGAGGAAGAGGAGATAGTAGAGCCCTCTGTTGCCAAGGTGACCTCGGTAGCATCTAACGCAATCTATCCTTCCCTCATCACCGAAGCGATCTCTCTAGGGCGCACCGACGACTCCGACGAGGAGTCACTCGATGAGTATGCAGAGGCGATGGCAGAAGTGGCTGCGGTGGAGGCTGCCTTCGACAATGCTGAGCTTATTCTCGATAGCGCGGAAGAGAGCCTCACGCCAGAAATTGAACCCAGACGCCGTGTTGTAGGGCGCCCTGTACGCTCCTTCCGACGCTCCGACCTCAGAAACCAACGGGTTAAGGATGTCCTTAAAGTTGGTCAAGAACTGCTAGTACAGGTCATAAAAGGCTCACATAGCACCAAAGGCGCACGGGTTTCCACCCGGATATCGCTTCCCGGTCGCTATCTTGTTCTCATGCCAGAGGGGGATCATCTGGGGGTTTCTCGTAAAATAGAAGATGCGCGAGAACGTGATAGACTCAAGAAGATCGGGGAGATATTGCGCCCTTCTGGGTGTGGTCTCATCATTCGCACCGAAGCGGAAGAGAAGACCGAGCAGGAGTTGCGTCAAGACATGGACTTCCTTGTGAGGACATGGAGACAGATTCAAGATACCTCGCGCAACGTCAAGGCTCCCTCCCTTGTTCAAGCTGACCTCACCCTACTCTCAAAGACCATTCGAGACGTTTTTGGCTCAGACGTAGACAAACTCGTGATCGATGATCCCGCCGAGTATGAGAAAGCAAATGAACTCTTGGAGCGAATCTCGCCCAAGCTCAAGAGTCGTATTCACCTCTACGATGGCACACAGCCTGTATTCGACAAATATGGACTAGAGAGCGATTTCGAGCGCCTATTACGCCGAAAGGTGCATCTCAAGTCGGGAGGCTCCATCGTCATTGACGAGACGGAGGCACTCACAGTCGTCGATATCAACTCAAGTAAAGCAACGGGCAGTAGCAGCCTCACGGAGACCATTCTAAAAACGAACCTCGAAGCTGCCGAAGAGATTGCCCGTCAGTTGCGCCTCCGTGATATTGGGGGCATCATCGTTATCGACTTCATCGATATGAACACCCCGCGCGACAAGCAAGCCGTCTTGAAAGCGTTGGAGACCGTTCTGAAACGAGACCGTGCGCGCACCAAAATCTCCAATATCAGCCCTCTCGGACTGGTGGAGATGACCCGTAAGCGCACCGGTGAGACCCTCACAAGCTTCATTACCGAGGAGTGCCCCTACTGCAAAGGGCGCGGACATCTCGCCTCTGCCGACAGCATGAGCATTCAGGTAGAACGTGCCCTGCGTCGCTTTGTGAATCAACCCCAGCAGGCACGTAAAGAGGCGTTTCTCGTCACCTGTCATCCCGACGTAGCCGAGCGCATTATTGGTCCCGACGGCGACTCGATTGCGATGCTAGAGCGTGAACTCCAGCGTGCGCTGTTTGTTCGTGCCGAAGCGGATTCACACGTTGAAGACTACCAGATTACAGGTTCCGACATTGCCGAACTCGAAAAGAATCGCAGTCGCTACCGCCGTGCTCAGGTGGTGGAGTGCCAGATTGTACGTTCTCAGATTCGAGAAAATGGACAGTGTATTGGTTGGACAGAGGGTTTTCTCCTCGATCTGGATAACGCCTCGAAGTTTGTGGGACAGCAGGCAAAAGCCCGAATTGTCGATGTGCGCCGCTCTTTTGCCGTCGCACAGATTATTCCGGGAACGAACCGCCCCGCAGACGCTCCTCCGCTCAATGCGTAGGTTGTAAACGCCGTGCAAACCCTTCTCTCGCAACAGGGAAGGGGCGGCACTTTTGTGTGAACCAACAACAGACCGCCGTACCGTTCCACACCTATTCTCCCCTTTGAAGCCAGAGAAGTGGAGATAAAACAGGAGCGAAAACGATTTTCTGAAGGACGAAGAGGTCCTCGTAGCCCTATCCCAACTATTGAGGACAACCCATGAACGATACCCCTTTGTGGAGTGCAAGCAATCAGATAGAACGCCTTGAGGAACTCTTGGGAGAGAGTGATGACCTAAAAGAGATTCCTCTACGCCGGGACGTGGATGCGCTCGGTAAACTCCTTGGCGAAGTGCTACAGGATCAAGGGGGGCGTACCCTCTTCGACACGGTTGAGTCTCTACGTCATCTGGCACGGAGCCACCGTGATCTGATGGATCAGACCCCTCATGTCACCGATTCCGAGCATATTCGTGCCATTGCACACATTGTGCGTGCCCTAGGAATCACCGACTCCTATCGTGTTACGAAGGCGTTCGCTATCTATTTTGAGCTGGCGAACCTTGCCGAAACGAATCATCGCCGTCGTCGCTGGCGTGCCTCTCACGCGCTCAATCACGCTCCCCAACCCGGCTCCTTTGAAGGCACGCTAGAACGTATGAAACGCTCTGGTATCTCCTCTGATCAGGCGTGGGAAATTCTCAAGCGGGTTGAGGTGATCCCTGTCTTTACGGCGCACCCCACCGAGACTGCACGGCGCACGGTTCTCTATACACGTCGCCAAATCGCCCGACAGCTGGATCAGATCGATTGGCAGCCGCTCACCGCAAGGGAGGCTCAAGAGCGAGAAGATATTATCGCGGCAAGCATTCTTTCCCTCTGGCAGACCGATGAGGTTCGCCGTAGGAAGCCTAAAGTGAGAGACGAGATACAAATGGGGCTAGACTACCATCAGAGTTGCCTTTTCACGGCTCTGCCACGCCTCTATGAGACTTTGGCGCAGGCGTTCCGCTCTGTATACCAGACCTCCGTCACCTCCGTTGAGTTGCCCTCACTGCTCCGTTTTGGCTCTTGGATAGGAGGGGATAGAGACGGCAACCCCTTCGTGGATGCCGAAAGCACGCGCGAGGCTCTCGAATTAGCGCGGCTCACCATCCTCTCCCACTACTGCCAATCTGTGGAGAATCTGCTGGAGTTGCTCAGCCCCTCTACCCGTCAAGTGCCAGTCCACGACGCTCTTGTACGCGCTCTTAAGGGGTATGATGAGCGGATTCGTACCATTGATCCCGACATCAAACCCCGCTCCTCTGAGGAGGTCTATCGTCGGTTTTTGGGCTATACACTCCATCGGTTGCGCCGAACGCGAGAGCAGGCAAATCATCCACACGCTTACCCCAATGCCAACGCTTTCGCACAAGATATACGCCTCATGCGCCAAAGCCTCAACCTACATGGGGGCAGGCGTATGTCGCATCTATTGCTCGATCCACTCCTCCAAAATATCGAGACCTATGGCTTCCATCTCCACACTTTGGACATTCGTCAACACCGCAATTTTCATTTGCAAGCGGTGAAGGATTTGGGACAGGGGGCGCAAATGGACGCAAAGCAGATGTTACCCCCTGCTCCCGCACCAGAGACGCAGATCGTGGTAGATGCGATGCGAACCATAGCAAATAGGAAGCGCGAATACCCACCCGAATCGATAGCAAGCTATATTATCAGCGGATGTACCTCTGTGCAAGATATTTTGGATGTGGTGTGGCTTGCTCAGTCGTTTGGAGTGGAGGTGAAAGCCTCCGAAAAAGAGGGAGTGCGCGATCCTGGTCTCATGCCCGTTCCGCTCTTTGAAAGCATCGAAGACCTTCAAAACGCTCCCGTTATCTGTCATGACCTCTGGAATCTCCCCTCCTATCAGCCACTCCTAAACTCATGGGGCAGAACGCAAGAGGTGATGCTTGGCTACTCCGACTCGAACAAAGATGGAGGGATGCTCACCAGTACATGGGAGATATTCAAGGCGCACCGTGAATTACATCGCACCGCCGAAGCCTGCAATGTGCATTTGCGCCTCTTTCATGGACGCGGAGGAACTGTTGGCAGAGGCGGAGGTCCCACCCATGATGCCATTACTTCCCAACCCCCCACCGCCTTTACCGGCTCCCTCAAGATCACAGAACAGGGCGAAGTTCTCAACTGGAAGTACGCCGATACCGCCGTTGCAGAACGCAATTTGGAACTGATGATCGCGGCTTCCTTGGAAGCCCTCACCCGTTCTGAAGGTTATGGCGCACATATTGCCCCCGAATGGGAGGAGGCAATGGAGGCGATGTCGAAAGAGGCTTTTGCCTATTACCGCCAAAATATTATGGACAACCCCGATATCTTGCCCTATTTCGAGGCGGCAACCCCGGTGCTAGAACTGGAATTGGCACGTATTGGCTCACGTCCTGCCCGTCGTAACACCCGTCGAGACTTGCAGAACCTACGCGCCATACCTTGGGTCTTTGGCTGGATGCAGAGCCGACATGTTCTGCCCGCATGGTTTGGAGTCGGCTACGCCTTAGAGTGGTTCCAAAAGCAGGCAGAGGGCAACACCTTTCTGCTCCGGCAGATGATGCAGAAGTTCCCTCTATTCCGAATCTTGATTCAGAACACGGAGACGGGGTTAGCAAAAGCAGACTTCATGGTGGCACGTCTCTACGCAGAGTTGGTTCCTGATGTCGTTCTACGAGAGCGGGTCTTTCAGATAATAGAGGCGGAATTTCAGCGCACCCTCCGCACTGTCTTGGAAATCACCCAACAGAGTCAACTTTTGGAGAAGAACCCTGTTTTTGCAAAATCCATTCGCCTACGCAACCCCTATGTCGATCCCATGAGTTTTATGCAGATCGAATTGCTCCGCAGAAAACGCTCTGGCGAAGAGAATGACGAGCTTAATTATGCCCTTGCTGCGACGATAAACGGGATCGCCTCGGGGCTGCGAAACACGGGATAGAGGTCAACGATGAACCGACACCGCGATATTGAATCCGCCTTTGCCTCCCTCACGCTACCCCCTGAGCGTCACCCGCGTGATGTCGCTTTAGAACAGCTGACCAGTTATGATGAGCTGGCAACCTATCTTCTTTTAGAGCGTGAGGCACTCATGGCGCGGATTCTGGAGCCGCCGCACGATCCACAAACGGGAGCGATCTTACCTGTTCCGGGCTTGGCTACCGCGATGGAGTTTTCAGACCTGATGGACGCGGTTATTCGACGTATGTATGCCCTCGCGTGCAAAAGTCAGAATATTGATATGAACTCTCTCAACATGGCGATTGTGGCGACGGGAGGCTATGGGAGGCGCGAACTCTGCCCCTACTCGGACATCGACATCACCTTCATCCCGTGGCGTGAGAAAGACACTAAGATTGAACCTGTCATCAAGCACATGTTTCAACAGCTCATGGAGGTCTGCATTACCCGCTGTAAGGTTGAGGTTGGCTATGCCTATCGCCTTATTGATGATTGTGGCAAACTAGATCATCAGACGCAGTGTGGGCTCTTTGACGCCCGCCTCATTGCGGGCAACCCGCGCACCTTTATTCAGTTTGAGGGCGAGTTCTGGATACTTTTTAATGCGGCGGAGTTTATCTTCACCAAGATCGCAGAGCGGCAGAAGGTTCTTGAGAAATGGGGCAACTCTCCGCGCATTGTGGAACCTCAACTAAAGGAGGGGGCAGGTGGCTTACGCGACATTCATAACGCCATTTGGCTCGTTCAGGCACAAGCGATTATGGAGGCGGCGCGTGTGCGTGGAGAGCGTTCCATGGAGGTCTTGGAGACTACAGGAGGGGTTGCCCCTGAAGACGTGATCGCCTTTGCTAAAGCGAAGGAGTTTCTTTTTCAAGTGCGCCAAACGCTTCATGCCCTCACAAAAGCCGAACGGGATCAATTGGTTGTGACACGCCAAGAGGACATAGCTACACGCCTAAACTATACCGAAAAGACGGTTCCCCCCAAGACTCCGCCTGTGGAGGTTTTCATGGCAGACCTCTATAGCCATCTCGCCTTTGTGCAAAGGATCACCCGACAAGTGACCCGTCACATGGAGGACACTCGGCTCATGATGGGGCTTGGAATGGACTGTCGTAGCAAGAAGCTCATCGCTTCCAAGGACGAATTTATTGGAGACGATCCGGCATGGTGTATTTGGGCATTTGAATTTGCACAGCGTTATGATCTTGAGATTGGGGAGAGCCTTGAAAAGCGCATTATCAGTTACCTGCGTACAGCACCTCCTTTGGAAGACCCTCTCTCGGCAGCTCAAGTCTTCACACAGATCATTGGTAGGCTAGGGAAGATATATCCTCGGCTTCAGATGATGGCGGAGATGGATATGCTCGGCTGGATTTTGCCCGAGTTTGAGGGGTTGATGAACCTCATCCCCTACGATCCCTCGCACGATCATACGGTTGGGCAACACACGCTCTATATCGTGCGCATTCTTGAAGAGCTTCTCCGCACAAACGGGGATGAAGAGACCAACACAATGCGCCAGTTATTGCGCGAGTTACCCCACCCTGAAGAGTTACTTTTAGCCGTATTACTTCACGATGCGGGGAAAGCGATGCCGGGGCGTCCTCATGCCGAGGTGGGAGAGGAGATCGCGCAGAGAGTCTGCAAGCGATTTGGCTGGTCTCAAGAGGCGACTGCAAACGTCTGTTTTATCATTCGTCATCACCTGCTTATGGCAGAGGTTTCGCGCCTACGCAATCTTGAAATGGAAGAGACCATTCGGGACTTTACGCAGGTTGTAGACGACATAGATCGCCTGAATATGCTCTACCTGCTCACCTATGCCGATACAAAGGCGGTAGGAGAAGGGGTCTGGTCTCAAGTAAAAGGGCGATTTCTCTACGATCTTTGGCAACGTTCTGCCGCCATGCTTACGGGTGGTGAGGATGGCGAGATGGATGAGCGGATGAGCCGTGCCCGCCGAAGAGTGGTGAAAGACCTTGCGAATCTGCCTGCGGAAGTGGTCGAAGAGCATGTTCAAGCGATGCCTCCGGGCTACCTTTTGGGGCAACCGCTGGAGCGTATGGCATTGCATATCGGCTTTGTGCGTCGCGTGAGAGAAGGGGAATCGGTCGTCGATTTCTTTGAAGAGCGGAACGCCACCTATACCGAGATCACGGTCTGCACCTATGATGATCCAAACCCCGGTCTCCTTGCCAAAATAACAGGAGTGCTCTATGCCGCAGGGCTAGAGGTGCACAGCGCACAGGTTCTCACACGCATTACCGACAAAGACCGAATCGCTCTCGATACCTTGTGGGTCGATTTTCGTGGACGCCCTCTCACCTCCTCCAAGCAAAAAGAGGTCGCCACACACCTTATAGAGGTTCTCAAGGGGAATACGGACGTGGAATCTGTGCTAAAAAAATACGCCTCGAAAGCGATTTTGCAACGCGACAAACTGAATCTAGCCACCACTCAGCAGGTACGCCTACACGCCATTCGGAACGATCTCTCTGATACTTTCACCGTGATTGAGACAGATAGCCCCGATATTCGTTCCGCTCTCTATCGGGTTGCAGATGCCCTTTCACGGCTTCAGTGGGACATTCATAGCGCGAAGGTCTCCTTTTGGCAAGGAGCAGCCCGCGCCGTCTTCTATGTCTCCAATGCTCGTCACCTTAGCTCGAAAATTGCGCGAGACACTCTCGCCTCGGTATTGCCCCTAGAGGACGCCACTTCCGCCTAAAGAGGAGAGTGCATGAAGTGGCGGCTCCTATTGCGTTCGTCAAGAATCGTGCTGAAAAACAAACCTGTCTCTTGCACTTATTGCTTTAACAAGGTATCATAACCTATAGTACTGAACAAGTAACCTTTTTTTGAGAGAACAGAGATGCAAAACTCCATCCCACAATCTATAGAAGTACAGGAGGCGTCGCGAGCGTCGGTTAGCACTACCCGACACGGCGTTGCGTTGCGTCGCCTGTGTAGCTGGCTTCTTCGGTAGTTCCGCTCTCTGTCGCTCTCCTCTCGCAACCAACGCCGCCTCCCTTGTTTTGGGAAGCGGTTTTTTGTTTTGTATTCCTCATATTCGATTTTTGGACAGAGCCTCTGCATCTAATAATGCAAGGTTTGAAAAGGAGTGTAGGTGATTCATATGCCAGAAGAACAACAGGACTCTCTCTACAACTTGCGTCATAGCACGGCGCACCTACTTGCACAGGCGGTGGGAGACCTCTTTCCGGGGGTAAAATACGCCATTGGTCCTCCTATTGAAGACGGATTCTATTACGATTTTGACCTACCAGCACCTCTACGAGAGGAAGACTTTGAGCGTATTGAAGCCAAAATGCGCGAGTATGCCGCCAAAGACCTCCCCATCGTGAGAGAAGAGCGTTCTCGTGAGGAGGCAAAAGCCCTTCTCGACTCGATGGGACAATCGTATAAGGTGGAACTTGTAGACGATATTCCCGAAGGTGAGGCTCTGTCGTTCTATCGTCAAGGCGAGTGGGTGGATATGTGCCGAGGACCTCATGTCCCAAGCACAAGTCACCTAAAGCACTTCAAGATTTTGCACACGGCAGGAGCCTATTGGCGAGGCAACGAAAAAAAGAAGATGCTAACGCGCGTCTATGGCACGGCGTGGCACTCTCAAAAGGACCTAGACGACTACCTCCATCGTTTGGAGGAGGCAAAGAAACGCGATCACCGTATACTTGGGCGCGAACTTGGGCTTTTTATGTTCTCGCACGACGTGGGACCCGGATTACCCCTCTATCTTCCCAAGGGTGCGACGCTTCGCGAAACGCTCATGGACTTCATGAAGTTGGAGCAACAAAAGCGGGGCTATCAGGGGGTTGTGACGCCAAATATCGGTAACAAGCGGCTCTATCAAAAGAGCGGACACTTGCAGACGTTCACGCATAAGCTTTTCCCCTTTATGGTGGGCGAGGAGGCAGATGAGACGTATATTCTCAAGCCGATGAACTGTCCGCACCATATCATGATCTATGCCAGTGAACTGCGCTCCTATCGGGAACTCCCCGTCCGCCTCGCCGAGTTTGGAACGGTATACCGCTATGAGCAGAGCGGAGAGCTAACGGGCATGTTACGTGTGCGTGGTTTCACGCAGGACGACTCACATATTTTCGTGATGCCAGAGCAGTTGGAATCGGAGTTTCTTGCCGTTGTCGATCTCACGCTCCACACGCTCAAACGCTTGGGCTTGACGGACTATCGCGCCCGAATCGGTATTCGTGACCCGAAAGACACGAAGTATATTGGAAGTGATGAGAACTGGGAGGCTGCTCAAAAAGCGATTATCCATGCTGTGGAGTCTTTAGGAATGGAGTACGAGATCAGCGAAGGAGATGCCGCCTTCTATGGTCCCAAACTCGACCTAATGGTGCGTGACGCGCTACGGCGAGAGTGGCAAATGGGAACGATACAGGTGGACTACAACTTGCCAGAGCGGTTTGAGCTGGAGTATGTGGGAGAAGATGGGCAACGTCACCGCCCCATCATGATCCACCGGGCACCTTTTGGCTCTCTCGATAGAATGATAGGGCTTTTGGTAGAGCATTATGCTGGTGCATTCCCCTTCTGGTTGGCTCCTCAGCAGGCAGCCCTCATTCCCATTGCCGATAGGCATCAAGAGTACGCGAATGGGGTTGTTCTACAACTCCGCGAGGCGGGCTTCCGCAGTGCCGTCGATGGACGTAACGAAAAGATGGGCAAACGGATTCGGGAGGCAGAGATGCAGAAGATTCCTGCCATGCTGATCGTGGGCGATAGGGACATTGAGAACGGCACGGTGAGCGTGCGTCGCCGAGGGGAAGGTGATCTCGGCGCGATGCCTCTTGAGAGCGCAATCGCCCTTTTCAAGGAGTGGCGCGACGCATAAGAGGGGATAGGTTCCGTAAGATTGCTGGTTTTTGGACGACGAGAAAATAGTATCGTAAAACGAGCCGAATTCATGGAAAAATCCTTATGTGAGGAAATGTGAAGGTGAACTCGTTAAGCATACACTAGAACCGTCGAATCCGAATCCACGAGAAAATGGGGCGCAGGTATACTCTATACCGCGACCCCATTTCCGTTTGTGGCTATGGATTTCAGAGCATTCCTGTTCGCTGTCGGCTTATTTCCAAACCCCCTTTGTTTTACGCCATTCAGAGGGCTACTGCTTTTTCGTTTCTGGTATCCCTTTTTGAAAAATGATGATGTGTTGACGCGGAAGAATATTCAGCGTCTTGACCCATTTCAAGGAGTGGATCGACATCTCATATTTGACCTGCTTCTCGGTCATCTTGTGTACCAGCTTGATAGGCACATTCGGGTCTTCTAGGCGATACTCCACAAAAGCGATCCTTCCTCCTGGTTTGAGCGAACGCACCATTGCCCGCGTCATCTCCCATGGATGATCAAACTCATGGTACACATCCACCATAATAATCAGATCAATCGAGTTTTTGGGCAGTTTGGGGTCTGTTATCGTTCCCAGAGTGGGAACCACGTTGAAGACGTTTGCCTCCTTCATCCGCTTGTCGATAATGTCTAGCATCTCCTGCTGAATTTCGACTGCATAGACCTTGCCCGCAGGAGCCACGAGTTTCGCCATGGGCATGCTGAGGTAGCCGCTTCCTGCCCCAATATCCGCAACCATTTGCCCCGGTTTTAGTTTTAGCGCGCGGATAAGCATTGAAGGAGCCTCCTCTGCCTCACGCTCCGGTCTGTCCAGCCAGTCTGCCGCCTGATGCCCCATCACCTGCGCGATCTCTCGCCCCATATAGAAGACGCCTATCCCATCAGGGTCGTGATCGGCACGAGTCTCATAGGGCGGTTTTTGTGGCTTTTGGGAACTCTTTTGCGGAGTAGCATGGCTCATGATGAGGCTTGCCCCAAACAATGTAAAGCAGAGTATCCCCCATCGGAGTGTATTACGTTTCATAGTGATGGCTCTTTCTAGGATAGATGGCTCTATCCTGTGCTTGCGCTATCTGGAGAACTGTGCCACCTCGTAGATGAGAGGCGCACCCTAGGGTTGGCGAGAGTACCGATTGCGATAGCATGTGATGATATGTTTCTATACGCTATGACCTTTGCGATCTCCTGCAAGCAACCTCTGATGTGCGTTTATACCTTGATGCTCGCCCCCTTAACTTTCCATCTCAAAGACAGCGCGTGGCGGATGATGATATACGAAGTACCGTCATGGTACACTATCAGAGAAGAGAGGGCGAAAAGGTGCACTCCAAAGCCCACTCTTCATAGCCTGCTCGTGAGATGAGAAGAGTCATGCACGCAAGGAGCATTTTGTGTCCAAACGATTTTTGTCCTATCTAGTTTTTTCGATTTTGCTTGGGGGCTGTCATTCCACACCTAATGACGTACAACAGCCTCCTGCTCTTCCTGCACTCCCACCGCCTGCTGCCTCTCCGGTTCTTTTTATCGATGTGACCGAGAAGGCAGGAATCCGTTTTCGCCACAATTCGGGCGCAAAAGGGCAGAAGCTCTTGCCAGAAACGATGGGAGGCGGAGGGGGTAGTATCGATTATGATAACGATGGCTGGCTCGACATTGTACTTATTAGTAGTGCTGGAGGGCAATCAGACGCTCCCAAAGGCTCCTCCCCACTGGTGACTCTGTATCATAATAACCATGATGGAACTTTCACAGAGGAGAGTCGACGGGTGGAGTGGCATGGCTCTTGCTATGGCATGGGGGTTGCGGTAGGCGATTACGATAATGATGGCTATGATGATCTCTATGTGACCGGAATCCCACAGGGTAAGCTCTTCCACAATGTGCCAGACGGCAAGGGAGGGCGCAGACTTGTGGAGGTGACTCTCCAATGTGGAATTCAAGACAAAGGTTGGTCTGCGTCGGCAGTATGGCTGGACTATGACCGTGATGGTAATCTCGATCTCTTTGTAGCCCATTATGTCCAGTGGTCTGCAGAACGAGACAAAGGGAACTTCTATAGCGTGGATGGTGTGAACCGCTCCTATGCCCGTCCACAAGCCTTTGCGGGTGAACCTTGCCGCCTCTATCATAACTTAGGAAGGGGCAAATTTGAGGATGTCTCACAAAAGGCGGGCTTTCTCAGCGTTCCCCAAACAAAAGCACTGGGTGTGGTGGTGAACGACTATGATAACGATGGCTACCCCGATATATTTGTGGCAAATGACACTGAGCCGAATCAACTGTGGCACAACCAAGGGGACGGAATCTTTAAGGAGATAGCGCAAGAGTCGGGTATTGCCGTCTCTGGAGAGGGAGCGGCGCGGGCAGGGATGGGCATCGATTCTGCCGACATTACGGGGACAGGGCGCTTCGATATCCTGATCACCAATTTTTCTGGAGAGCAGTTGAGCCTCTATCGACGGGATAATGCAGGGTTATTTTTGGATGTGGCAGCACGATCAGGAGTCGGCACCGCCTCCCAAACCTATCTGGGATTCGGAGCCTGCTTTTTCGACTACGATATGGATGGCTGGCAAGACCTTTTGGTGACGAATGGGCATATTCAAGACGATATTGACAAGCGCGATTCCGGAGTCTCCTATGCCGAACCGACTCTGCTGTTTCATAATCGGGGTGGTGGCAACTTTACAGAAGAGAGTGCCCATGTGGGCAATGCCCTCACGCGCCCGCGTGTGGGACGTGCTGCTTCCTACGGAGATTTCGATAACGATGGGAGCCTAGATATTCTTTTGGTGACAAATAACGGTGCGCCTGTGCTACTCCACAATGAGAACCATACGGGGAATGGCTGGATTCGGCTTGTTTTGGAGGGGCGGCGTAGCAATAAGGACGCGATAGGAGCACGAGTGCGGGTAACAGTAGGGGGGGAGGTGCAAACGTTTGAGGTTCGCACAGGTTCCTCTTATCTTGCCTCGCAGGATAGAAGGCTCTTGGTTGGGCTTGGAAAAGCCGCTTCTGCCGATAAAGTTGAGATTCGTTGGTCGAGTGGACGAGTACAGAGCCTTGGCAAAATAGGGCGTGGGGAGACAAAACATATTCTTGAAGAGGCTCCCTAGGGCAAGGCTTCTTGCAACGAAAACTTCTCTCTCGTTCAAAATCCCTTTCCACAATGTGCATGGAGGGGAGGGTGAGGACGGATTCTGCAAGCTTTCCTCTGTCATCGCATCTTTTGGGGACAGAGGATTACGGCGGGTGCAGAACGCTAATGCCCATATTGTCGTAGTGCGTCGTGTGATTCTTCCCTGCCGCTTTTGAGGCATACATCGCTGTGTCGGCTTCAAGGATCATCTGCTTGCGCTCGAGCGTCTCCTCTTTACGCGTCGATATTCCAGTGCTCACGCTCACATGGCGGTGGTTCCAGTGAGTGCGTTCTAGTACCTTTCGCAGGCGTTCGG